>DASXKM010000418.1:0-6052 GCA_036496825.1 Puia sp.
TACCAGAGTCCGCTGATGAACTATATGGATGAATCCGTTACATTCAAATACATACAGTTCCAGGATATGGACTTCAACGAAAACCGCGTGGGAGGGACGGATCCGCTGACCGCAAATCTCACAGCCGTATTTGCCTATTACGCTTACATTTTACTCGGTTTGAATTTCGACTCCTATGGCCTGCGCGGGGGAGATCAATATTTTCAGAAGGCCCAGAATATTGTGAATAATGCACCGGAAACCAATGCGGTAAATGGATGGAAACCATTCGACGGATTGAGAAACCGGTATTGGCTGGTGGAAAATCTGACCAACCCCAAGTATAACCCGATTCATGATGCCATCTACAATTATTACAGGCCCGGTCTGGATCAGATGTTTGACCACGAATATGATGCGCGCGTTGCGGTGATGAACGCGTTGATCGCATTCAACAGCATCAATAATGAATTTCCGAATATCATGTTTATTCAATTTTTCTTTCAGGGAAAGGGATCCGAGATCGGTAATGTATTTAAACATGGTACACCGGATGAAAAAAGCCGCGCACTGGATATATTGACAAGGATCGACGTGTCCAATCTGAACCAGTATAAACAGGACCTTCAGTGAAGCGCCTGCCCGTACTTTTCATGGTCATATTATTTGTAGCCTGCAGCGACCGGACCAGTATTCCGGCTGGTATCATTCCACCCGACTCCATGACCGTGATGATGAAAGAAATCATCATGGTTAATGAATATTCCATGGCCTATATCTCGAAGGATTCGCTGAAGAAAGATAAAATCCTGGCGAACCAGGCATTGCTGGACGGCGTTTTCAAAATCCATCATATCAGCAGAGAAGCTTTTGAGAACAGTCTCCGGTTTTATGATTCAAGGCCGGATATGAACAAAGTCATATTTGACAGTCTTTCGGCATATGCCAACCGCCACAGGACAGAACTGTATCGTCCGCTGAAAATAACAAAGCCTATTCCACCTCCTGTAAAATAAGCCGCATCATTTCATAACTTCATGATATGAATAAAGTATTTCCAAATGCCCTGAATGCTGTCAAAGACATAGCGGATGGTTCCATCATCATGCTTGGCGGATTTGGTTTATGCGGAATTCCGGAGAATAGCATACAAGCGCTTGTAAAAACTGCGGTGAAGAACCTGACATGTATTTCAAATAATGCAGGCGTGGATGAATTTGGTCTGGGATTATTACTCCAGACAAGACAGATAAAAAAAATGATCAGTTCTTATGTCGGGGAGAATGCGGAATTCGAAAGGCAATTACTGCATGGAGAACTGGAAGTGGATCTGGTCCCTCAGGGCACACTCGCAACCCGTATCCAGATGGCGGCGATGGGGATACCCGCTTTTTATACTCCCGCAGGGTACGGAACTGAAATTGCAACCGGAAAAGAAACGCGCGAATTTAATAAAAAGATGTACCTGATGGAACATGCACTGCATGCGGATTTCGCGATTGTAAAAGCCTGGAAGGGAGATCGCCTCGGAAATCTGGTATTCAGAAAAACAACCCGCAATTTTTCCACATCCATGGCCAAAGCGGGCGATATTACCATTGCGGAAGTAGAGGAACTCGTAGAGCCGGGTCAACTGGATCCGGATCATATACATGTGGCTGGTATTTATGTTCATCGCATTTTTCAGGGCGCTGCATATGAAAAGAGAATTGAGAGAAGGACCTTGAGGCGGGAAGCCTGAAGCAGAATGCTTGAGGCTCATAATTAACAATTAACAATTGACAATTAACAATTAAGAGGGTGTTTATATCAGTACAACAGTTCGAGCGTGACATGGGGGTTAACAAAACGATTGGTCGTTTTTTTGTTGACAGGAAATTGCCGGAGAATAATAGTTTCTGGAAGGGACGCTTATTGTATATTGGATTTGGAAACGGATATGTTTCTATTCCTGTTTTTTATGATATACTTTATCGTCTCGGCCTGCCTTTGTAAATTCTGCTGGATGAACAGCATATACAATTCATGGAGCGGCTCATGCATTTCGCGATCCTGCATGAGAAAAATGAAATTTCTATTGGGGAAGAACTGAAATGTATCCGGGCATTGTTGAAAAACAGAATAAAGGACAACCACTACTATAATTTACTAAACCGTTATCTGGATCAGCCGGTACTGCGTCCGCTGGCTCCCTTCGGCCTTATCCATCCATCACTGAACCGGGCAGATGTTTTTTTATATGTGCTCTGTGATCTTCCCCTTAGCGATAAGCAATGGATACTCGCCATCCGGTACTGGTATGCACTTCATCCCAGTTACCTGATCATGGATGATATCCGGGATTACGGAAAGGATAAGGAGGAAGGAGCGGAGAATGTGGTGATCGATCTGGGGGATGGTGCACCGGGCTTTGAAAAAACATTTGAGATGCTTCGTAAAAACGGTGATACAATGAAAGAAATTAATCCGCTGCTCGCGCAGTTTCTGTTGAACTATGAAGAGGAATTGCGGGGGTTTGTTCCATTAAAAGCCGAAAATTAGTGTGGCGGGTGCGGAAGGGTAGTGAATGTAGGAATTCAAAATTGAAGTTGGGAATGACAATTTGAAAATATAATTGTCAATTATCAATTATCAATTATCAACTATCAATTATCAAATGGCGCTCGATAAATACGGAATAGCAAAACGAATCGCACAGGAATTGCGGGATGGCATGTATGTCAACCTCGGAATCGGCATTCCAACCCTGGTGGCCAATTATATTCCCGAAGGCATTTCGATCATGATCCAGTCCGAAAACGGTATGCTGGGCATGGGCCCTTATCCGGATGTAAAAGACCTGGACGCCGACCTGATTAATGCCGGGAAAGAAACAGTAACCATTTTACCAGGCGGTGCCTTTTTCGACAGCGCAGAAAGTTTTGGAATGATCCGTGCGGGCAAAGTGGATATGACCGTACTGGGCGCCATGGAGGTTTCTGAAACAGGAGATATAGCCAACTGGAAGATCCCGGGTAAAATGGTAAAGGGCATGGGTGGTGCCATGGACCTTGTCGCCAGTGCAAGAAATATCATCGTCGCCATGCAGCATACCAACCCCAAAGGAGAATCAAAATTACTGCCTTCATGCACACTTCCGCTCACCGGTCTGCATTGCGTCCGCAGGGTAGTGACGGAACTTGCCGTGCTGGATATTACTGACGATGGATTCCTGCTTATAGAAACAGCACCGGGCGTTAGTATCGACGATATCCGGTCACGTACATTGGGTAAACTGCGCATTTCCGAAAATGTAAAAGAGATGCTGTTTTGATCTTCTGATACAGGATGATAAAAATCTGACCCGGAATGAAAACAGATAAGTTTATTTATTTTTCGATCCTGTTTATTTTTTTGACGGCGATCTGTTTCAGCCAGAATACAAAAATTTCATACGGAAATAATCCGGCTGCGGGGAGATATTATTCCGTTCGCGGTATACATATGTATGCTGAAGTCTATGGCTCAGGCAAACCCCTGTTGCTGATACATGGGAATGGGGGTAGCATGAATGCATTTGCTTCAAATATTCCTTATTTCTCCAAAAGGTATAAAGTGATCGCGGTCGACAGTCGTGCGCAGGGAAAAACGATCGATGAACAGGACTCACTGAGTTTTGAAATGATGGCCGATGATTTCGCAGCTCTGCTGGATATTATGCATATCGATTCAGCCTATGTGATTGGGTGGAGCGATGGTGGTATCAATGCGTTGCTTCTGGCGATGCGCCATCCGGGAAAAGTGATCAAACTTGTTTCCAGCGGAGCTAACCTGACGCCGGATTCATTGGGATTAACACCTGATACCTGGCGGGATGAACAAAAGCAATATGAATCGGGTAAAAATAAATTGCGAACAACCGCCAGGGAAAAGAATGACTGGAAAATATTTCTCCTCGACTGGCTGCAGCCCAATATTCCATTCAGTGACCTAAACAAAATTAAATGCCCATCATTGATTGTTTCCGGCGATAATGACCTGATACCCATCGAACATACGGCGGCGATCTACCGGAATATTCCGCATGCATATCTGTGGGTACTACCTCATTCGGGTCACGCCACTTTGCAAGAACACAGGGATGAATTCAACCGGATGGCTAATTCATTTTTTGAAGAACCATTTGCTTCATTCGAACGTTCAGAATCCAGTCTTAAATAATGAAAAAGATTTTTTCACGGTTTGCGTTTTGGACGGGAGCACTGATGTTTTCAACGACCTTATCAAACAGGCTGGAAGCCCAGCAAATCATTGCATATTATTCGGGCAATGCAAAAAAAATAAATACTTATTACCGTCCTCAAATCAGCGAGATCATTTTCAGTTTCGGTCATTTATCCGGAAACCGGCTGAAGATTTATAATAAAAAAGATTCACTCACTATCCGGGCTCTTGTTAGGCTAAAGAAGAAAAACCCGCATCTGAAAATACTCTTATCACTGGGAGGATGGGGTGGATGTGAAACATGCTCGGATGTTTTTTCAACCGACAGTGGTCGCATGGAATTTGCCGAATCTGTAATGTCCCTGTCAAATTATTTTCATACCGATGGAATTGATCTTGACTGGGAATTCCCTTCGCTGGCATCCTACCCCGAACAGCCTTTCAAAGTGGAGGACAAGATAAATTTCACGTCGCTGATAAAAACACTCAGGACCAGACTTGGAAAATCAAAAGAAATCAGTGTAATCTGTGCTGGTGTTTCGCCTTTTCTGGAAGGTTCACTCAACCTGCCGGGTATCGCGCCCTATGTTGACCGGATCAATCTAATGACCTATGATCTGATCGGAAGCAAGACGCATTTTTCCGGGCATCATACGCCTTTATATTCCACCAGTTGGCAGATTGCCTCCGTCGATCATGCACTTCGTTATCTGGATTCGCTGAATATTCCGCATAATAAAATCTGTATCGGGTCTGCTTTTTACGGACGTGAATACCTGGTACTTGAAAACCATTCCGATGGTTTACATCAGCCCGCCGCCTTTCAAAAGTTTATAACGATGAAGGATATTCGCACAGACTATACCGACGAGGATGGATATATTACCCATTGGGATGCTGTGGCAAAGGCACCCTATAAATACAATGATCTGAATAAAATTTTCATAACCTACGACGACGAACGGTCGGTGGCAGCCAAGGTCAGTTACGTGAAAGAAAAAAAACTCAACGGCATTTTCTTCTGGGAAATGCGGCTCGACAGGCCGAAGCAGGGATTACTGGATGCGATGATCCGCGAGATGAAAAAATGACCGCGCTTTTGTCATAAACCAGCTTTGCTAATTTTCCATCGTCGTTATATGTAAGTATGACACCCGGTTTCTCACTTTGTTCAGCCGAGCCCTACGCCAGGCTTCAGCTGTAAAAACTCATTCTGAGCGAAGGCTGGAGACCGGATTGGCAATCGCAGCCCGGATGGCCTGGTAGCTGACCGTACATAGTGTGATCAGCAAAGCACCTGCACCCGCGCCCGCAAATATCCACCAGCTCATCTCTTTCCGGTAATAAAATTGCTGCAACCATCCGTGAAGAAAATACCATGAAACCGGTATCGCAATAAATAATGAAATAAAAACCAGGATCAGAAATTCACGGCTCATCAGGCGCCACAGATTAAATACGGAAGCACCCAGCACTTTTCTCACGCCAATTTCACGTGTGCGTTGTTCCGCCATGAACGAGGCCATTCCAAATAAACCCAGACAGCTGATGAATATCGCGAGGATTGCAAAGGAAGCCGCCAGTTTACCGACCTTTTCTTCATCTCCGAATTTCTTTTCAAATTCTTCATCGATGAATTTATATTCGAAGGGCTGCGCCGGATTATAATTTTTAAAAACAGGTTCTATCCTGGCCAGGGCATCGTGCAGATTCATATTCGGATTCACACGGATATTGATAAAATGTTCCGCGTTCAGCGACCTTAAGAAAATGGTCCGGAAAACAGGTTGGTAGGGGGATTCCATCAGGAGATCTTTTATTATGCCGACGACCTGGTAGGACTTATGATTCCAGCGAATCGTTTCTCCCA
>DASXKM010000419.1:0-3731 GCA_036496825.1 Puia sp.
GTTCAGTATATACAGACTGTCCGCTGTCTGTTGCTGGATTTTTACTTCCGGACTGAGTTCTGTTTCTTCGATTTCTACATTATACCGGTTGGCCAGCCATTTTAAAGCTTCCACATAGGAAAACTTCTCATGTTCCATGAGAAAGCTGATCGTATTGCCACTTCTTCCGCAACCAAAGCACTTATATATTTCTTTTGAGGGAGATACTGTAAAGGAGGGCGTTTTTTCGTTATGAAACGGACAGAGTCCAAGATAGTTTGCCCCTCTTTTTTTCAACTTTACAAAGCCACCCACGATTTCTGTGATGTCGATGCGGCTGAGAATCTGCTGTATGGTTTGCGGTGAAATCAGGTACTTTGATTGAGCGTCGAATTTAGTGCAAATCAAGGATCTTTAATCTTAAAATCGGTGCGGATGAATGACCCTTTATTACAGATTGAAAATCTTTGCGTTCGCATCCATGGAAAAGAAATTCTCCGGAATATTTTTCTGGAAATAAGATCCGGAGAGCAATGGATCGTATTTGGCGAAGCGGGCGCGGGGAAAACAATCCTGGCACACACACTGGCCGGTAATCACGCATTCAGTGGAATCATTCGATTTACCGGATCTGAAAAAAAACTTCCGGGAAACGGGGTCGTCGTGGTAGATCAGCAACACCGGTTCCTGGACCTGCGGAATCAAAGTAATTTTTATTATCAACAGCGTTACAATGCGATGGATGCCGAAGCAACGATGACGGTCGCTGAAGCGCTCGCTGCTTTTGAAGAAGACCGGCATGGATCCATCTCCAAATCCGCGCTGATTGAAAACTTCAGGCTTGATCATGTAATGAACGAACCGTTGATCCAGTTGTCAAACGGCGAAAATAAAAGGTTACAAATTTTAAAGGCGGTTCTTTTTGCACCCGGTTTGTTAGTACTGGACGAACCATTTACCGGCCTTGATGCGGAGGGTCGTCGCAGGCTGGAAGAAATACTTCTGCGCCTGTCAGATTCGGGACTGGAGATGCTGATGTTTACCAGCCGGCGTTTTGTTCCCGAATGTTTCAACCGCTATGCCCTTTTGAAAAGCGGTGAGCTAAGTCTGTTAAACAATCCAACGGAAATTTCGGAGCTGACGAATGCTTCGAAATCACAACCCCTCCGCCAATTTCCTTCATCCATTCATTTTTCGTATGCTGAATTCCACTATGCCGTCCGTATGCGGAATGTGCATGTCCAGTACGATGGGAAAAAAATACTGGATGATATAAACTGGGAAGTAGAACGGGGAGCATGCTGGGGCCTCACGGGTCATAACGGTGCGGGCAAGTCAACACTGCTGAGCCTGATAACCGCCGATAACCCGCAGGCATATGCCAACGATATTTATCTCTTCGACCGGAAAAGGGGTTCGGGTGAAAGTATCTGGGAGATCAAGCAGAAAACAGGATTTCTCTCACCGGAGCTGCAGCTTTACTTCGATCCCGCGGCAACTGCGTTTTCTGCCCTTGCATCCGGTTTGTTTGATACGATCGGTTTGTTCCGGCGTCTCTCCGCTGAGCAGGAACAATATGTGAATGAATGGTTGCAGTTCATGGATTGCGAAACTTATGCAAACCGGCTTCTAAACAGCCTGCCAGCGGGTTTGCAGCGTATGATTTTGCTGGGAAGGGCGATGATAAAAACGCCTCCGTTACTTATCCTGGATGAACCCTGTCAGGGCCTGGACGGGGCTCAGACGGCTCTTACGCTTGATATGATTGACCGCTATTGTGTTCAGTTTGGTGCCAGTCTGATTTTCGTCAGCCATTACCGGGATGAATTTCCGGCCTGCATCGGCCAGATCCTGCAGCTTCAAAATGGCAGAATTATGTAAAATACTGATTATCAATAGTATTTATGACCAAAATAAATACCTTTTACCAAACGTGTAAAAACAGGATGGTTGAATCTGAAAATCATTAAATTTGTGTACTGCAGTAACATTACTACCTCCAAAATTCTTCTGCAGTCTTTCTTACTTCCCATTAATTCTAACATCCGAACTGAATCATTTTAAAACTGTACAGTTATGTATTCTTATGCCCTGTTAGAAAAAAATTGCTACTACCTTATCCAGGAAACGGAGGAGTCACCTATTCACCTGATCAAAGTAAATCTGGAAACAGAACAATGCATGTATGTCTCCAAATATGCCGATGAACAATTAAATGAATGGAAGAAAAAAGGAGATCCCATTTTTGACATTCTCGAACTTGTCAGTGATGATAAAATAAAGGACTGGGAATCGATATACAACGATAATCAGGGATCTTACAACTATGAAGAAGATGAAGACTAATATTTTTCTTCAACATACTTTGTCGTTGCGTATTTCCAAAAGCCAAAGGAAATAAGCGAAGTGGAAAGGATGATGGCCGAATAATTTATGAAAACCACATAGGGCATCTGGGTACCACTGGTATGCAGGTAATTATAATTAAACACCACAGCGAATAGTCCATAATAGAAAATAAAACCAGCATAAACGAAAACCAGTACGTTCTCCTTTTCGGAATGTTCGACGTTCATGAAATACCGGCTGATTCCCCACAGATTCATAACAAGACTGATCAGGCTGCCGACTCCGATGATATAATTATTTGAATCAAA
The DNA here is from genome assembly GCA_036496825.1 of Puia sp. Taxonomy (GTDB): domain Bacteria; phylum Bacteroidota; class Bacteroidia; order Chitinophagales; family Chitinophagaceae; genus Puia. Next base: position 2,637 of record DASXKM010000419.1, read on the forward strand.
ATTAAAACCCTTCCAGGCGATCATCACCACCTCAAATATGATAAAAGCACCCAGCAGGTTTAAAAAGAACTTCCTTTTGAAAATATAATAGAACGTAAGGATTATAAGCGGCGGATCAATCAGATTATAATAGAGGGTAATTTGATTGGTGGCGGCCTTGTACCAGGCCCAGTGAAACATTTCGGGGAAGTAAAGTATTCCGTTGATGGTCCAGAACACCACAATGCACATATAGGCTTTCTCGGCATTTAGTCTTTTCCGCCAGTAAAGGACCAGGGGGAGGAAGGCAAGCAGCACTACCAAGATGGCCAGCAGCTGATTAATTCCCGGTAACATACCAGTTTTCAAGGGTTAAAGTTTATTACTGTAATAGCGTTAAAACAAGTGTTTTATTATAGGTAAAACTACTTGGTTTTGTACTCAAATTACTGCTGAAATATGTCCGCGGATTGCGCCTAAAAAACAGGAAATCAAGTAAATAAAAAAGGTTTTATGCACAATCGTGCGTAATTCACGCAGTCCTTCAATAGTCCGATTTACTTATATTTGCGACCATTCATTATGGCAGAAAATAAACAGGATTTATTTGCATATACGGAAGAATCCATCCGTTCGCTCGACTGGAAAGAACATATCCGTCTCAGACCAGGTATGTATATCGGAAAACTGGGTGATGGCAGCAGTGCAGACGACGGGATTTATGTAATGATCAAAGAAGTGGTGGATAATTGTATCGACGAATACACGATGGGTCACGGGAAACAGATCGAAGTACTGATTGAGGAAAAGATGGTGAGTGTACGTGATTTCGGAAGAGGCATTCCGCTGGGAAAAGTGGTGGATGTGGTGAGCAAGATCAACACCGGTGCGAAATATGACAGCAAGGCGTTTCAAAAAGCGGTGGGTCTGAACGGAGTCGGGATAAAAGCAGTGAATGCTTTGAGCCAGTCTTTCACAGTTGCGGCATTTCGCGATGGCCGGGAAAAACGGGCCTTGTTTTCAGAAGGTAATCTGGTAAAAGAAGACCGCGAGATAAAGGCAACGGTACCCAATGGAACGCTTGTTCAATTTGTTCCGGATGAAACGATTTTCAAG
>DASXKM010000420.1:0-6133 GCA_036496825.1 Puia sp.
TTCCATTTCAACCAGTTCCAGCCCTTTTACATGTGATAATAACACCCGTGGCTCTGTTTTTATCTTACATTCCCTCAATGCCGAACAGGAGTCGTGGTAAGTCGCTTTGCCCGGCATGCTGGCATTGAAATTTTCCTTGTGAAGCACATTTACGAGAAAATCTGAAAATTCATAAATCCGCTTACCCACTGCTTTCACCTCTTTATTAAAAGAGGAATCCACAAATAATCCCGGATAATAATTTCTTACAAAACCGGTACAGGATGCACTGGGAGAAACGATGTAATCGGTGCTGGAAAAGTCTTTCAGGAATTTTAAACAGACTTCTTTGGCATCTTCCTGGAATCCGGCATTAAAAGCGGGCTGGCCACAACAGGTTTGTTCCTGATTATACTCGACGGTACAACCTGCTTTTTCAAGAATTCGGACCATATTAAATGCCGTGTCCGGATAAAGCTGATCAACAAAACAGGGAATGAAAAGCTGGATTTTCAATGTTTGCGTTTATAAGGACCTTGAAAAAGAAATCATTTTTATCGCAGCTTCAGCAGCTTCTTCGCCCTTATGGCCATGGATACCGCCGATTCTTTGTTTGGCCTGATCATCTGAATTAACTGTGAGTATGCCAAAGATAACCGGCACGGGAAGTTGAAGATTTAATGCTGTTATGCCATCTGTTACGGCACGACAAACGAATTCAAAATGCGGAGTATCTCCCTTAATTACGCAACCGAGAGCGATAAACGCGTCGGGTTTTTTTTTGCCGGCCTGTACCCAATATTTTTTTATCGCATAGGGGATTTCAACGGCACCTGGTACGATGAAATCACGCCATTCCACGTTCGCGGTTTCGAGAATTTTCTTACATCCTGTAAATAGCTCTCCCACGATGTCTGCGTTCCATTCTGTCCTGATAACAACAACAGAAGCTTTTTTTAATTTTTCTGTCGAGGTCTTTGATTTTCCGGATGAAGACATGCAGGATTATTTTACTACTCCAAGTCTGGCCAGATAGCGGTCTATTTCAAAACCCCTGGGTGACGAGGGATATTTACTCTTTAAAAGCTGATACATAGAAATAGCATCCTGGTTCTTACCCATGCTTTCGTATAAATAGCCTGCACGGAAAAGATATTCGGGAGAGATGATTTCGTCCTGTTCAAAATAAGTTCCTGCTTTTTTATACTGCTCCACGGCATCTTCCTTTTTATTCAGTTCGGAATATGCATCGCCTAAAAGTCCATACGCTTTGGCCTGAACCTGAACAGCGGAAGTTTTAAAATCTTTTAAATATTTCACTGCATTATTGAAATCTCCCAATTTCAAATAACAGCTACCGGCATAAAAAGCAGCGAGATTCGCGGCCTTTGTTCCGCCGTAGCGGGAGATAATCTTCACAAAGCCTGCGTTTACAGCGTCGCCATTGAGAGCCAAACGCGTAGAGTCCATACGAAAATACTCTTCAGCGCGAAACATAGCACCTTCTGCATCCTTTTCCTTTGGATCAAGAATAAATTGTTTATATGCAAAATAACCTAAAATAATAATCAGTATCCCTGCCAGACCAATGGCTGCTTTCTTGCCATAGTTATCCTGGAAATGTTTCCATTTGTCTACCGGTGAAATTTCACGCTCTAATTGCTCACGATGTTTAATGTCGCTCATGTTTGGGAATTATGAAACAGGCTTACTGTTTTCAGTCTTTAATAAATGGATAATTTTTATCGATGTATATGTCTTTATATACTTCATCAACGCCTGGAATAGGTGATTCTTCTGCAAACTTCACAGAAGCAGCAACAGTTTCGGATACTCTTTTATTGATGGCATCCAGTTCCGCCTGTGTGGCATATTTTTTTGTCAGAATGGTATCAGTTACCTGTGCAATTGCATCTCTTTGTTTGTATTCCTCCACTTCTTCTTTTGTTCTGTATTTCTGCGGATCTGAAATTGAATGACCTTTGTAACGATATGTTTTGATTTCCAATAAAGTCGGTCCGCCACCCTCTCTTGCCCGCTTGATAGCCCGCGAAACACCTTCGTGCACGGCTTCCGCACTCATACCGTCAATAGAATCAGCCGGCATTTCATACGAATCTGCCAGTTTATATATGTCTACAACATTGGAAGTTCTTTCCACCGAAGTGCCCATTGCATAATTATTGTTTTCACAAATGAAAACAACCGGCAGGCTCCAAAGCATTGCAAGATTAAAAACCTCATGGAGCATTCCCTGCCGCGCAGCACCATCCCCAAAAAACGTCAGAACAGCGTTGTCGGTACCTTTATATTTTTCTGCAAAGGCCAGACCTGCACCAGTACCAATCTGCGCGCCTACAATACCGTGTCCACCGAAGAATTTTACGTCTACTCCAAAGAAATGCATACTGCCGCCCTTACCTTTTGCTGTTCCGGTGGCTTTTCCGTAGAGTTCAGCCATACAGGCATTGGCACTCACGCCTTTTGCCAGGGCAAGACCATGATCGCGATAGCCTGTGATGAAAGGATCATCGGGTCGTGTAGCTGTCATACATCCGGCGGCGATTGCTTCCTGACCGATATAAGCATGAAAGAATCCGCGGATCTTTCCTTCCATCTTATACTTTTCTTCAGCCATCATTTCAAATTGCCGGATCAACTGCATGAGTTCATACCAGTATAAGTAGGTTTCTTTGGAAAACTTGGTAGCCACTTGCTTAAATTTGATTTAGACCTGCCGGATCGGCGGGCGGGGTGCAAAGATAAGGGGTAAACCGGAAAATTTCAGGTAATAAGCGGGATTTGGAGCCTGTTTTTTGTCTTTCCAACAGCTTAACCCTTAGTATTTTCCATTAAAAAGCTGCCGATCACCGGCCGGCTGTTTTTTTGGACAGTAAATTCATTGAAATTGACCTCCGGTTCACCAAATTCTCCGCTCAGAATCGGTTTCATTCCCTTCCTGGCCAATTGATTTCTCTGACTGACCGATATCTATCCTGAAAAACCGTACCGGAAGAATACCCGGACTTCTCATTAGCTGGTACCGTCTGCAAATAAGATTCAGAATTCCAACAGAACAGAAACATACCCGCGGTTGACCGACATCGTTAGATGCTCAGATTGGAACTTTCAGAACCTTTGTGCTTCCGGACATGTTGGAATTAGCCGGAAGGCGATCAGATTTCAGGATGCCCGCTAATGCCTAAATTACATCTCCGTATACCGGACCAACTTATGTTATCTCTCAGGAATATTACGCTGACACAATACAAGAATTATTTGCAGGAGAGTTTTGAATTTGACAAACCGATCATTGGCATTTACGGAAATAATGGTGTCGGTAAAACAAATCTGCTGGATGCTATCTATTACCTGAGTTTTACAAGAAGCTATTTCTTTAAATCCGATTTGCAAAATGTGCTTCATGGAAAATCAGGCTTCCGGATTGAAGGAAATTTTCAAACGGATGAAGATGATCAGAATGTTGTGTGCATCCTTCGGGAAAACGGGAAAAAAGAAGTGCTGCTGAATAATGAAATCTATCAGCGTCTATCCGGACACATCGGGAAATTTCCCTGCGTAATCATCACACCCGATGATGCCCGGATCGTTACGGAAGGTAGCGATGAACGCAGGAGATTTACAGACGCATTACTTTGCCAGATGGATGCATTATATCTTCAACATCTGATAGAATATAACCGTCTTCTTCAGCAACGAAATCAACTCCTTCGTTCACTGGCTGAAAGTATATCCACAGATCGCAGCCTGCTGGATGTTTATGACGCACAACTCCAGCGACCGGGCACTTATATTTTTGTAAAGCGCCAGCATTTTTTTGATGAGATATTACCCTCCATCGAAAGTATATACCGATATATATCCGGAGCCGATGACGGACTGCATTTATCCTATCAAAGTGATCTGTTATCCACTCCCTATGCCGAGCTTTTGTACAAATCGCGGGAGAAAGACCTGATGTTACAGCGCACGCATACCGGTATTCATCGTGACGATATTGATATCCGGCTGAATACATTTCAATTTAAAAATATCGCTTCACAGGGACAGCGTAAAAGCCTGCTTTTTTCTATGAAACTGGCGGAATATGAAATGCTGAAAACAACCAAGGGATTCCCTCCTATTATCCTGTTAGACGATGTTTTTGAAAAACTGGATGCGGGTCGAATGCATCAGTTGCTGGCCCGGGTTTGCGAGCCGGGTAACGGACAACTGTTTATTACGGATACCCATGAAGGCCGTATCCGGGAGCATTTGGAGAATTTGTCGGCGGATTATTCTCTGATAGGCCTAAAGTCCAAAGATTAAATCCAAGAACTTTAATCAATGATCAAAGCGATACATAAAAACTTATATCCGGAAAACGGATCCGGATTAACATTTTTTATTGCAAACTGGCTAATCATCTTAACGTTTCATTCATTGCGCTTTAGACGTATCTTTAACTTATGAGTGAATATTCTATGGCAGAGGCGATGCGAAAATTTCTTCAGCAAAGCAGGCTGAAGGGAAATGTACTTGCCCTGCAGATTACGGGGGTATGGGAGGAAATCATGGGCAAAACGATTGCCCGTTATACGGATAAAATTGAAATTCACGGAACAACACTATATATCCAGACTGCGGTAGCTCCTTTAAAGCAGGAATTGCTTTATAAAAAAGATAAAATCAAAGAGCGCGTGAACGAAGCGCTTGGAGAAAATCTGATTCGCGAAGTTATTATTCGCTAAGCGCTGGATACTGTCATTTGTTCAGTTTCGCGAAAAACCATTTTAAAAGTTAAAACAGACCAACTATCCTTCTGACCTTAAACGCGGATCGACCACACGATAAAGCCAATCCGTAAGTACGTTAACGGTAATAAAGAAAAAGGAGGTTATCAGTACAGATCCCATCACCACGGGAAAATCAAGTTTTGCCAAAGCGTCTACTGTTATTTTCCCGATGCCTTTCCAACCGAAAATATATTCTACAAAAAAAGTGCCCGCCAATAACTCTGCGAACCAGCCGGTAATGGCCGTAATCACGGGATTCAACGCATTTCGCAATGCATGTTTCCAAATTACCTGGTTCCTTGACAAACCTTTTGCATAAGCCGTACGGATAAAATCCTGATTTAAAATATCGAGCATCGAGCCTCTTGTTAATTGTGCAATAATGGCCATTGGTCTTATGCCAAGTGTGAGTGCAGGCAAAATTGCATTTCGGAGCTGCCATTGCCGGCCGTTGTATGGATCAGTATCAAAGAGGCTACCGGTCATTTGCAGCCCCGTATAGTGGTTGAGCACGAAACCGAAAACATAAGCAATCACGATGCTCATGAAAAAAGAAGGAGCCGAAATTCCCAGCACACTGGTAAAAATCGCGGTCGTATCCATCCAGGTGTCTTTTTTTACGGCTGCCAGAATTCCAAGGGCCATTCCCGAAACGGTTGCAATAAACATGGCCATAAAAGCCAGAATTATAGTGCCCGGTAATGCATCCATCAGCATTGACCAAACCTCTTTTCTCGTTTGGTAGGAACGACGCAGGTAAGGGAATTTTATTAACAGTTTAGTATTTCCTCCAATTCTGATTCCATGTATATTTTTTTCTTTAAGCTCTTCTTCTTTGTAAATACTCACCGGAGAAACATCGTTCAGGTAAAAAACAAATTGTTTCCATTTCGGTTGATCCAGATAAAGATCTTTGCGAATATTGTTCAATGTCCCGGCATCTGTCCGTTGGCCAAGAATCAGCCGGGCGGGATCTCCGAAGCCCTGAAATAAAAAAAATACGATTACCACTACCCCCAGCATAACAAGGCTGCCATAAAAAAGGCGTGAGATAAACTGACTAATCATACTTAGTTCGGACTTTCTATTTGCTGCACAGGAAGTTCCGCAATGGTTGGTATCGCCAGATCGAAATTTGCATAACTCCATTTATCCAGTATACTTGCTTTTTTTAACAGGTATAAAGTGGGATCTGCCCTCGCTGCTGTTTTAACCGCAGTGGCATCACAACCAAATATGGAAATTTCTTTATTGAGTGCATTTTTATTCAGCCATCTTTCACCTTCAGATCGATTGGAAGTTACAAGGATGACAGGAATATTTTTAGATTTTGCCAATGTGTATAGTAACATAAACGG
>DASXKM010000421.1:0-4886 GCA_036496825.1 Puia sp.
TGATCACCACCTGGTTTTCCCTGGTCACCTTTTCCTCCGGCAATGCCCTGATTCCCACCCGGTTTAAAATGATCGGCATCGTTGCCTCCCGTACCATCTCCATTTACACCGTGAAACACTGCTTTTGGTTTTGGCGGGGCAGGCGTCGGATTTACAGCCGGCTGAACCGTCTTACGGGGTGTTTTTACGGTCAGATCTTTGTCGGGAATCTTCTTTGCCTCTGGTTTTGTAACAGGCGGCTTCTTAACAGCCGGCGCAGGATCGGGATCCTTATCATCCGTTTCAACATCCTTCAATGCCTCTTTTGTCGGAGATATTGTTTTGGGAGGAGTATATTTTTCCTGGTCCTGTTTTGACGGGTCATTTGGAAGAAAAGGCTGGTTGTCACCCAAACCCTGATCGCTGTTTCCAAGATTTACTTCCAGTCCTTCTTCAACGGGTACCGGCGGATTGAAAGGAAGGTTCCAGGAAATTAATAATAGCATACTGATCAGTACTCCGCAAATCAGCAAAGTATACAGCCCGGCGTTCCGGTTTTTGCGGGCATTAAATTCATGTTCCTGGTGGTTCACGAAATAAAGTTAATATAAAAGCTTAAAGCTCAAAGTCTAAAGCCAAAAACTTTTCATGCAAGAGAGAGAAAAAACGATTTTTTAACAAGTCCTTCTTGGGCTGACGGCTTAAAGCAAACTGTGGCGGACGTGGAAGGGCCGGGATGTAAAAAAGGGGAAATTAAATTTGTAGATGACAATTTGAAAATGTGACTTGGAGTTAATTCCAGTCCGGGCCCACCCTTTCATATTGTCATTTTCTCTTTCAATTTCGAATTCCTACATTCTTATCCTTCCACATTCGCCACACTTTTCTTTGGGTTAAGAAGCGAAATCCTTTTCGAATTCGCCTGTGATCCGCTCCATCGGCGGATTGAAATATCCGAATTTTAACAAGGGAAATTCTTCCCTCAGAAGTTCCATCAGATTCTTTACACCCATTGCATTACCTGTTTCAACGACACCGATTTTTCCAAGGTACCAATCCGGATCTATATTAAAATTCCGCCACTGGATCATATCCAGACCGGTTTCTGAAATCAGCGTACTTAGCGCTTCGTATTCTTCCTCACTGTCTGTCATGCCCGGAAAAACAAAATAATTGATGGAAGTCCAGCCACCCGCATCCTTTACAATGCGAAGGCTTTCCACTATATCTTCGAACACATAATTATTCGGACGATAATAAGCTTCATAAATATTTTTGCGTGCTGAATTTGTGCTGACGCGGATAGAATTCAGGCCTGCTTCTACCAATGCTTTCACTGATGCCGGTTTGGATCCGTTCGTATTGATATTAATACTTCCGCGACGGGTATGTTTTCTTATTTCAATAATTGCCTCGCGAATAGTTTCCCACATCAAAAGCGGTTCTCCTTCGCATCCCTGGCCAAAACTGACAATCGGATATGGGGCCGTTTGCAGATGAGGGACAGTAAATTCAATGATTTCTGCGGCATTCGGTCGAAAAGTCAGGCGATCCTGTGTGGAATGAATGGACTCCTCCTGTGGTTGAAAAGAAATACAACCAATGCAATTGGCATTGCAGGCAGGTGAAACCGGAACCGGACATTCCCATCGTCCGAGTGATAAATTGCGGGCAGCCGGACAATGGTATGTATTGCAACAGTTCTCCATCAGGTGTTTTACAAGACGATTGTGCGGATATGCCTTTAGTAAATTTTCCGCTCCTGATTTTATTTCAGATTCATGGTAACCGCTGGCTTCCTGCCGTATATCCTGTTCAATACGGATTGCGGGCACATAAAACCTATCCTCAAACCAGCCGGCTGCAGTATAACAAAATAATGGAAGTGTGGGCGCGTTGTGACTTGTTTCATAAGCAGCCAGGTAAAGCCCTGTATGGGCCGGCGGAATAAAAGCTGCCACTGCCCATCCTTTCTCACAAAGGCGCATTTCGCCGGTTTTGACATCGATGCCGATACCTCGCCTACCGGGAAGTTCATACAGAGAGCCGCCTACTGGTAGTAGTATCCAGTCGGACCCTTCGACAGGCAAAGCATCCCATCCACTGCGTCCACAGGCATATAGCGTGTTATCTTCGAAGATATTACCTTCTCCGTCAGAGTATAAAATAAAAGGCGACATCATCACAAAATTAGGAGATTACGGCGGCAGTAGTCGTTAAATTCATCTTCGGGAGCATCAGGATCGTCATCATCCAGCACTTCTTTCTGAATTAGTTTATTATTTATGAAATCAAGGGTTAGCAGACCGTCTTTCAAAATAACGGACTGCAGGGAAGTCCATGGAAATTTTTTTTTAAAAAGTGAGTTCAACACGATTCCCTCAGAATAAAATCCGATTTCCAGCGGGTATTTCGCCTGCGCTTCCATCACACCCAGGATAAAAAATGGTATGACCAGCCATTGTATATAAGGCATGCCGATCCAGCATATCCCCGTTGCGAAAAGCCAGTACCTGAATCGCATTTCTTTTTTTATTCTCGAAAATCGCAGGTTGATCAGAAGTCCTGACACGACCACTAAAATGCCTGCACAGAGGAAAAAATTCAGTCCGTTACGAAGCTGGGTAAAGGAGAAGGCCAGCAAAGAAAAAATTAAAAGAAGCAAACTGACCAGATCGGTCCTGTGCGCATTTTCCCGCTTGAGGGTTACTACATAGTCGTAGTGCATTCCGGTTCTTTGTGTATGGAAGGCAATGGGTTGGCGGCAACCAGCATATTGCATAGTTTCCAAAGAATCCTTGCACCCACATTCGCGTCGTAGTTACTTTCGCCAATGGCTATTTCATCCAGGTCCAGGCCAATGAATTTCCGGCCGCTCTCAATAATTTTTTTAATCAGGTAAATCACCTGCTCAATTTCAAGGCCACCGCTCACCGGCGTTCCTGTGTGCGGACATAATTTCGGATCCAGTCCATCGATATCGAAACTGACATATACACAGGCAGGCAACTGTTGAATAATTTCATCCGTGACCGAACGCCAGGTTTTTCCTTCGTATAATTTTTCTTTGATATCCCTGTCGAAATAAGCGACTACCCGCTGGTTACTGTTAAGTATGTAATTGAATTCTTCTTCGCTATAATCACGTACCCCCAGTTGAACCAGTTTGGTGATCTGGGGAATTTCGGCAAGCGCGTTATACATTATGCTTGCATGACTAAAATCAAAGTTTTCGTATGATTTACGGAGATCACAATGTGCATCGATTTGAAGTATTCCGAATTCTCCGTGTTTTTCAGCAATGGCTTTCAGATATCCCAGGGGTACACTGTGATCACCACCCAACAGCACAACCAGTTTATCCTCCTTTAACAGGCTGCTGGTTTGTTCGTATACCCACTTGTTCAGAATAGCGCTTCCTTCATTGATTTCTTTCAATGACTTACACATGAAGTTATTCTTCTCAATTTCTTCGCCTTTGGAAATGTAGTTTATATATAGTTCGGCTTCCTTTCGCAGGTAATCGCTTTTCATCAGCACTTTGCGATCGGGATGTCGCATAAAAATGCCCTGTTTCCAGGCATTTTCCGATTCGTTGTCAAATACATCCACTTGCATGGATGCATTAAAGATATGTTCACTGGCACGGGATGTTCCGGATCCGGAACTTACGGTTACTTCCCAGGGCACAGGTAATATAATCAGGCGGGCATCTTCTTCAATAAATGGGAGGCCAAATATGGTATTCTTCGGATTACTTGCGATGTTCGAATCGAAGTGTGTTAAATCAGTCATAGTTTGCTGTCCAGACTTTGAACAATGTGAAGTTACAGCCGCAGTCCGTATTATCAAAAGTTTAAAAACCTTCAGGCCTGAAGCTGAAGGCCCAATGCTTAAAACGAATTTGTAAATTCTAAAATTTAAGAATGTATTAAGTTTTGATATTGCACTGTTTGTACAAAGTTTTGGGCCTTGGGATTTGAGCTTTGGGCTTTGAAATTTTATTCGCTGTTTGGCTTTTAGAGAATAACTTTGCGAATCATGAAACGTACACACATTATCCTCCTGGTTTTCATTGCTCTCAGCATCGGATTGCTGGTAAGTTTTATGGGAAATTTATCAACCTATGAAACCATTGCTTCTGCGAAGCAAAATGACGGTAAAAAAGTTACCATCATCGCGAAGCTCGATAACAGTATGCCGATGGAATATAATGCCTTGAAGGATCCCAATTATTTCAGTTTTTATATAATAGATACACTGGGCTCAAAAGCGAAAGTTGTTTATCACTACGGGAAACCGTATGACATGGAAAAAGCGGAACGTATAGTGCTAAAAGGGAAAATGAACGGGGACGTTTTTGAAATAACCCAAAAAGACGGAATCCTTATAAAATGCCCCTCCAAATACAAGGATGATCCGGAAGCTGCGAAAAAAAGCCTTAGTAAAACCCAAGAGTAATTATGGAGTATGTTGGTGAACATTTGATGCCGGGTAAGCTGGGTCAGTTCTTTGTGGTACTCTCTTTTGCCGGATCCCTGGTTGCCTGCATCTCATATTTCAAATCTGCCAATGCCAAAACCTTAGACGAATCTTCTTCCTGGAGAAGAATGGCACGGTTTGCATTTTTGCTAAATGCCATTTCCGTTTTCGTGGTTTTCGGTACGATTTATTATATCATTCACAAACACTATTTCGAATACAATTTTGCCTGGGAACATTCCAGCAAAAGCCTGGATCCGAAATATATGCTCAGCTGCATTTGGGAAGCGCAGGAAGGAAGTTTTTTATTATGGATGATGTGGAATGGGGTGTTGGGAACCATTTTGATGTTTCGCGCACGAAATTGGGAGGCGCCCATGCTCACCATTATCAGTTTTGCGCAATTCTGTCTGACAACGATGATT
>DASXKM010000422.1:0-2586 GCA_036496825.1 Puia sp.
CAGCTTTGAATTTGCGAATGGAAAGGTGTTGGTTCAACCATTTCACTATAAATACAATGATATTGATATGGAAATCGGCGGCATGCATGGATTTGATCAATCAATAGATTATGTGATTGCCATGAAAATTCCAAGGGCCATGATGGGGGCCGATGCCAACAACCTGATTAATAATCTCTCCCGGCAGGCAGTTGAGAAAGGTATTCCTGTGAAAGTTTCCGATTTTGTCAATTTGAAAATCAATATGGTTGGCACCCTGACAAATCCACAGATCAAAACTGGTTTGAACACAGCAGGCACCGATCTGGCATCGGAAGTGAAACAGCAGGCCGCGGTATTCGCCAAACAGGCGACGGACTCTGTGAAAGCCGTCGTAAATGCGAAAACGAATGAAGCAAAAGACTCTGCCGTTGCTATTAAAAATCAGGCTGTAAAGGATCTTCAAACTGACCTTGGTAAAGCCATCGCGGGTCAGAAGGATAGTTCGGGAAATTCGTCCAAGGTGCTTGAGAACACACAGAAAAATGCTGAGCAGACTCTGAAGAATACATTCGGAAGCCTGTTTAATAAGAAGAAAGAACCGAAGGATAGTACGAACGCGAAATAGACGTGAAGCAGGGGGCGGGAAGCATGAAGCTTGAGGCTGAGCGATTAAATTTTGCCTCCGGCTTCCGGCCCCCGGCTTGTTAAAGTGTATTAACGATTCGTTAATTAAGCCTTTCTGATTTCCTGTGGCCTGATTCTGTCAAATTGCATAGATATCTTCATGCTTTGGAACAGGGTGTTGATGGCTAAATATTTTTTCTTTCTGGTTTTCCTTTGCCCTATGTCTCTCACACTGGCTCAACTTGCGCCCGACACAACTATCAATCCGGGTATTAAACAAATTGACCTGATCGATATCGCACAGCGGATTTTTAATAAGAATTCCGTTGACAGGGAAGATCTGGTGGTTAATGAAAAGGGGCGGGTACATTTCAGCGCCTTTCCGGCAGTAGGATATACTTTACAAACCGGATTCGCCGGAGTTATCAGTGCCAATGCGGCTTTTTTTACCACAGGGCACAATCATGAAACAGAAAATATTTCAACCGTTGTTACCAGTATTGCCTATACAAGCAGGAGCCAGATTATTTTTCCGATTGCCTCCAGTATCTGGACGAGGAATAATGATTATAATATTCTCACGGACTGGCGGTATTTGAAATACCCCTCATATACTTATGGTTTGGGTGGACATACTCAACAGGACAGTTTCTACAATGTCGATTATTCCTATATCAAACTTCACCAGGCTGTTCTTAGAAAAATAGGAACCGATTTCTATGCAGGGCTGGGATATGATTTTGATTATTTTTGGAATATAAATGAAATTGATCCGCCAACAGATCATGAAACAGATTTTCAAAAATATGGATTGTCGAACACTGAAAAGGCTTCCGGACTTTCATTTATTCTGAAGTACGACTCCAGAAGAAATCCGATCAATCCCCAAAAAGGGATTTATGCCAACATCCTTTTCCAGCCAAAATTTACATTCATGGGCAGTGATGCCAACTGGCAATCATTGCTGCTGGAATTTAGAACATACATCAAATTCCCGGATAATTCCCGGAACATAATTGCATTGTGGAGTTACAACTGGTTTACATTGGGAGGCATACCACCGTATCTTATGCTACCAAGCACAGGCTGGGATGAATTCAGTAATACGGGAAGGGGTTACATCCAGGGGAGGTTCAGAAGTTTGAATATGATCGACCAGGAAGCCGAATATCGATTCACTATTTCACGAAACGGCCTTTTCGGAGGCGTCGTTTTTGCAGATGCCCAGACATTTTCTGATGTGCTTACCGGCCGCTTTGAAGTTATATCTCCCGGCGCTGGTCTGGGTATCCGGATCATGCTGAATAAATTCTCCAGAACCAATATTGCTCTTGATTATGCCTGGGGAACCCAGGGATCCAGCGGGTTTTTTGTGAACCTCGGAGAAGTCTTTTGAGCAGGAGGCCGGATGCCGGAAGCTTGGGGCGCTTCTGTCTGGCTTCCTGCTTCCAGCCCCCGGCTTCCAGCTATTTTAGCAAGTGTTGCATTTGCTGAAAAGCCGAAATAAAGAACTTATACTTATTGTCCGTGTGTGGCCATGCAATGGTATGGCTTCTGACGATATCTTTAAGAATTGTCGTTGCTCTGGCACAATCTGTACTGTCATAAAAATATCCCTTCCATGTTTCAGGTAAATCACCATATGATTTGATGGTAAATCCATTACCATATATCCTGATGGGCGAAGGTGTACTTCTGACATCCACGGTTGTCAGTTCATTATCGAGAGCCCAGTTAAAATAACTGACCAAAAAGTGCAATGATTTCTCAACCGGCTTTTCAACTGTTCGTCTGTTTCCTTTGCTCTTGCCGTTTTTCGCCATAGATTATTCGGCCCGGAGAAAGGGTCCTTTGTAATTTCCGGAACAGGCTGTCCATCAAAATTTGCAGCATTTGATTTTTCGGTCTGAACCTGCATTTCCCGGGACTTCAGAAAATTGATTAGCAGGATATTGATTTCTCCATTGTCTGCATGCAAAA
>DASXKM010000423.1:0-3733 GCA_036496825.1 Puia sp.
TTGTGATATTCGGGTAAAAACCTGCTCCTGATTTTGCTACTCTGTACCAGCCGTAGGGTGTTTCGGTCAGAGAACGGTCATTACATGTGTAAAAATCCTCAAAGGACCTGTTTACGATCAGGTTTTGACCCGAAGAAGTAAACGCAATGATCATCGAAACAAAAATAATATGGAATCTTAATTGCATTTTTTATGTTGCATGATTGAACCAAAAATTTAATAACCGCCGGGACCAATAACGCAGGATCCCCACATTGGATCATAATGCCATCCGTTCTGGGAACATCCGACGAATATTCCGGGTCCGTCGCAGTGATATCAGTCAATATACCATTGTTCTCCGGCAAATAATTGATTCAGCGTGGCCATCGCAATAAACATCTTGCCGCTATCCGGCAATCTGATAAAATCATATTTCTGATAGAAGCGTTCGGCGTCTTCATCGAGCGGATCTACGATCACTGCCATCGACCCGATACTCGTAATTGAATTTTCGTATGATCGCCGGAGTGCATCTAAAAGCAGGCTTTCACCCAGTCCTTTGCCATGATGATTTTTATCAACTGCCAGCCTGCCGAGAAGAGTAGCCGGAAGATTAACATAAGAGAGCGGCAATATTTGTTTGATGTCTTCAGGAAGCAGGTTTCGGTCTATACCTGCACTTGATAAGGTGTAATAGCCCTGGGTAAAATTTTTTTCATCTGCCAGAATAAAACAAACAGAAAGCTTTTTTTTAACGTCCTGTTTTGCCTGCGTTTGTAAATATTGCGTTAACGAAGGCTTTCCACAATCGAAATTCTTCCTGGTGTGACTGCTGTTTAGCGGAACAGTTAAATAGTTCATTTCCTGCCGGCGAGTTCTTTGTATTTTTTTGCCGCTTTCTTAAGCCTTTGACCCGGAGCTGCGGGATTCATCATTGCCTGAAAGAAAATATTACGATCTGATTCTGAAGCCAGAATGGCCTCATGATTTTTTATAATTGTTTCAGCCTGTACCTGCACAGAATAAACAACGAACTCAGTCAGGTTTCTGAACCGGCCAATTTCGGCAGCTTGCAAAAACATTTCTTTCTGCTCTTTGGGTATGCGTATGTCAACACGTGTTTTTCCACCGGTGCTCATGGTGTATCAATGTGAATAAACAAATGTACGGATATTATCCGTACAATCAAATAGACATAATGTACTAATTTTCAATATCTTACACATTGCAATGTCCACAGTAATTACTTGTTACCTATACAAGAACAAAAGAATGAAACTTAACCCAATCAGGAAAACGACGGCTGTTCCGATCATCCAATAACGGCTATTATGACGGCGAGTCGGCGGATCTTTCCAAATATCCGGATAATAGTCTTTCAGTTTTTGAAGGCCTTTTTCTTTGGAAGCAAGAAAAGCACCGACATTCACTATGATATCTTCCGGACCGGTACTGTTCTTAAATAAATTTTCTTTTTCCGGGCGCGCGCGTCGCCAGGCCATAAGCTCTTTTTTACCCTTACCAGTCAGTTCTCTCCTGGCATACCTGAACATGAGGGTTCCTATTCTTTCATAATTATTCATAGAAAAGAAATTTAATGAAACTGGTAATCATTCGAATGGCTGGTATAAAGTTTTAATTTTTTCAATGCTCTTGTCCTTCTGTTTGCAGCGGTCCGTTCTGAAAGTTGCAATTCCCGGGAAGCTTCCTCGTCATCTGCGGCTTCACAATAAAACAGCCGGAGCACCTGTTGCTTTTTGTATGATAATCTGGAAGCAGCCTCATTCATCAAATAGTCAAAGTGGGTATAAACACCTGCCTGTTCCCTGCCGTAGGGATTCAGATTGTGATAGAAATTTTTCACGCGCTCTGGACCGCTCCATTTTTCTCTGTCCATATAATCCAGGCAGATGTTTCTGGCTCTCAGATAAAGGAAGTCTTTTATTTTTTTTAGACTGCCCAGTCTGGGTGCCGCATCCGGCAGCCTAATAAAAACTTTGTCTACCAGCTCGTCCATGTCAGGATCGTAACCAATCATTTTTTCTACCACCTTAAATACAAAGGCATAATAGTAATTGTGGATCCAGGCGATGGCTTTGGGTTCTTTTCTCTGAAAGCCCCTTACCCTTTTTCGTTTGATAAAGTTTAAAACCATTTTTGTTTTTTTATTAATCCTGAGTGTTGCAATGTCCCGACGAACACACCCGGTCAAATTAATATTCCGTGATATTTAAGCATATCCTCCGGCAAATCTTTTATAAGGTCTCCGAGTTTATCTTTCACCCGGGTAAGTATTTCCAGATAGTACATTGATTTGGTTGCCAAACGCCGGCGGCTGAAAGTGGAACTGGTTGCAGAACGGGCCGGTATTGCACGATCAACGCTGCATTTAATTGAAAAGGGCGAATCTTCTGTGGCGATGAGCTCCTATCTGCAGGTATTGTTTATACTTGGCCTGGAGAACGATTTGTCGAAAGTCGCAGCGGATGATCCGCTGGGAAGAAAATTGCAGGACGCAGCATTGATTAAAAAGAATTGAAATGACAAAGGCAATTGAACAGGCAAAACAAATATATGTATAATCAGACTGGCTTGGAATGAAAGTGCCCGTCCTGATGGTATTTTGCTGGCAATGCAAATACGGGGTAACGAAGTTTTTTCGTTTGCTTACGATAAAGAATGGCTGACAGGAAAGCTCGCTCTCCTGCTTGATCCCGATCTTGGTCTTTATCCAGGTCCGCAATATATACGGGAAGTAAAGCCAAACTTTGGACTGTTTACTGACTCTTCGCCTGATCGCTGGGGAAGAGTACTCATGGAAAGAAGAGAGGCCATTCGCGCGCGTGAAGAAGATCAGAAACCAAAAAAATTAACTGAGAGCGATTACCTGCTTGGGGTATACGATGTGTACCGAATGGGTGGACTCCGGTTTAAATTGGATAAAGCAGGTCCTTTTCTGGACAATAACCAGGACATGCCGACGCCTCCTTTTTCTTCAATACGATCTTTGGAAGAAGCCAGTCTGCAACTTGAAAAAAAAGATGCCGAAAAGAACCCGGCTTTTAAAAAATGGTTGCGGTTACTCCTCTTGCCGGGAGCATCGCTCGGAGGAGCACGGCCAAAAGCCAGTATTACCGGTCCAAATGGAAAACTCTGGATCGCTAAATTCCCAAGCCGCGGCGATCAATGGGATACCGGTGCATGGGAATGGGTTGTTAACCGGCTTGCTGCAAAAGCCGGCGTTAATACAGCAAAGGCCATGGCCAAAAAATTGACGCAGGAATGGCATACTTTTCTCACCGAACGTTTTGACCGGGAGAACAGTTTGAACAGTCGTCACATACATTTTGCCTCGGCAATGACATTGCTGGGGTATACAGACGGCGCTGACGCAACCATGGGTGTTTCCTATCTGCAGATAGCCGAATTTATTCTACGACAGGGCGCAGCACCTGACAAAGATTTGGAAGAATTCTGGCGGCGAATTGTATTTAATAAAGCGGTGAGTAATACAGACGATCATTTAAGAAATCATGGCTTTCTTCTAAATAGTAATGGCTGGCTGCTCTCCCCTGCCTACGACATGAATCCAATCCCGGACTCCGGCGGTCTGACACTGAATATATCTGAATTTAGCAATACCCTGGACCTTGATATTGCACGGGAGGTATCCGCAAAATTTCGCGTCTCTCTGAATTGAAACGGGAAAAAATCATTGATCAGGTCATTGCCTCTGTGAAGGGCTGGCGTA
>DASXKM010000424.1:0-1934 GCA_036496825.1 Puia sp.
AGGATTTACTGATCGAAAAATATGGAAACATCTTTACGGTTCATCGTCTGGACAAAGAAACCAGCGGAGTCATTGTGTTTGCAAAAACACCTGAAACGCATCAATATCTGTCCGTTATTTTCCAGGAACGACAGGTGGAAAAAAAATATTTCGGAATCGTATGGGGTGTACCCGCTGTGTTATCAGGAATCATCGATCTGCCGATGATGGAGCATCCGGGTAAAAATGGAACGATGGTTGTAAACAGAAAAGGTAAGGCCGCATCCACGGGATATGAACTCCTGGAAAATCTTGGCAGGTATTCGCTCATTCAATTTCATCTTTTTACCGGAAGGACACATCAGATCCGGGTACATATGAAAGAAACCGGGCATCCCATTGTATGTGATCCTCTGTATGGTGATGGCAAACCCTTTTTTGTTTCGTCGCTAAAAAAAAATTATAAGCATTCGGAGTTTGAAGAAGAAAAACCAATCCTGAGCCGCCTGGCTTTACATGCTGCCCTGATCTCATTTACCGACAAGGATGGCAAACCATTCACGCTGGAAGCAGAAATGCCAAAAGACTTACGTGCATTGATCAATCAAATGAAAAAAAGCCTAAAGCCGAAAGCCTAAAGCCCAAATATTAAATCTGTTAATATAAAGTCCCAAAAATGATTAACTAACAATTGACAATTGAAATCTGCCCGCCAATCATTCATTCTTATAAACAACACCATCCTTCATTACAAATTTCATTTTTCCCATCACTTGTAAATCTTTGGTCGGATCACCTTCAACTGCGATGATGTCGGCCCATTTGCCTTTTTCAATAGTACCTGTATGATCGCTGATACCTATTAGTTCAGAAGCACTCCAGGTCGCAGAACGCAGAACTTCCAAAACCGGCATACCAGCCTGATTCATATATTCCATTTCCATCCAGTTCTTTCCGTGCGCGTATACGCCGGCATCTGTTCCGAAAGCAATTTTTACACCTGCTTTATATGCTTTTGAAAAAGTGGCCTGAATCTCGGCCCAATGGTTGTTGCCTTCTGCGCAATCAATGGAGGAAAATACCCGGGTTTCATAGCTGAATCTGAAACCGACTTTCCCGCAATAATGGTGGGAACAAACCAGACCTCATATTTTTTAAATAAACTGATGTCTTCATCGTCCATAAAAGTCCCATGTTCAATGGATGCAACTCCGGCTAATATGGCTCTCTTAATTGCTTCCGCACCGTGCGCATGGGCGGCCACTTTCATTCCATAGTCTTTTGCCGTTTCCACAATCACCCTGATTTCTTCTTCTGAAAATTGCGGACCAGATCCGTCCTTCTCCAAACTGAGAACACCTCCGGATGCAGTAATTTTTATCAGGTCTGCTCCTTCCTTGTACCGTTCCCGAACCGCTTTAATACATTCCTCTTTTCCGTTCGCCACGCCGTCGATCGGACCCGGGTCTCCCATTAAATCTTTCCGATAACCAACCGTTGGATCTGCATGGCCGCCGGTGGATGATATAATTTTTCCGGCAGTATATATCCGCGGTCCCACAACGATACCTTTACGAATTGCGTTACGGAGCGCGATATTAACGCCCACACCGCCAACGTCTCTCACCGTGGTGAATCCCGCCATTAAAGTTGTCCTGGCATATTTTGTGGATTCAAAAGCGATGTCTGCAATATTTTCTCTGAATTCTTTTACCTGATCGGAACTGGTTTCTCCCTCCATATGCACGTGGCAATCAATAAGACCCGGCATTACCGTGCGATTTTTCAAATCGATGATGCGTTCACCGGTATGGGCAGGAATAAAACCTTTCTGAATATCTGAAATTGTTTTTCCTTCAACGATGATTGACATTTCGCTAAGAACCTGAAGCGATTTTGTATCAATCAGTTTTCCGCAGTAGATAATTGTTCGTTGTGCAGATACCACATGTGAA
>DASXKM010000425.1:0-4791 GCA_036496825.1 Puia sp.
ACCCGAAATGGCAAATACCCACCATGGAATGGGAGCCCGGTAGGCGAAGTTGTTGAGCCAGTTATCCATAGCCCACCAACCCAGAGGAGCGGCAATGGCAAATGCCACACCCACCAGCATCAAAAATTCTTTTGATAATAAATTAAACAAGGAACCGACACTGGCGCCGAGCACTTTTCGTACACCAATTTCCTTTACCCGCTGCGATGCTGTAAATATGGACAAACCGAGCAATCCCAGACAGGATATAAAGATCGCGAGCCCGGCAAATAGTACGGACAGATTACCGATGACCTGGTCACTTTTGTAAAGCTTTTCATATTCGTCATCCGAAAATTTATAGCTGAACGGAAAGGCAGGGTTGAGTTCACCGCATAATTTTTTTAATCCGTCGAGCGCCGATTTGGTTTTACCCGCTTCGGTTCGGATAAGGATCGTTGCATACCGGTTATTATTGCCGGAATTGCCCATACCCAGTATCAGTGGCATAATAGGATCATGCAGGGAATGAAAATGAAAATCCTTTACAACTCCGACGATCTGGCATCGATAGTTACCACGAAAAACGGGCTTGCCCACCGGATCCTTGTATCCCATCAGTTTCACGGCGGTTTCATTTAGGATGCAGCCCACCGAATCGTAAGTTCCGTCCGAGGGAAATTCTTTCCCGGCTACCAGTTTCAGATTCATCGTGCGCATGAAATTCGGTCCGATTTCATCCTGTATAAAACGGACAGTCTCACGGGGATCTTTTCCGGACCATCCGACAGACAAAGTTCCATTGTTCATCTCCGTGGGAGCTTCGGTGAGTTCACTCACATTTTTTATGCCTGGTAGTTTTGAAGCTTCTGTGTTAAACACATCGATCTTGGAACCCAGGGTTCCTTCGATAGGAATGTACAGCAGATTCTCCCGGTTATATCCGATATCCGCATGTTGCACATAATGTACCTGCCGTGAGATAAGGATCGTAGATATAATAAGAATGATCGAAAGTACGAATTGAAATACCACCAGCCCTTTGCGAAACCAGACTGCACCTGTTTTTGATTTGAGCGTGCCCTTCAATACCTGGATCGGATTGAAGGCGGAAAGATAAAAGGCAGGATAACTGCCGGAAAAAATTCCGGTAACAAGACAAAGACACAGTATGCTGATCCAGAAACTATATTGCGGGAATGGAATAACAATTTGTTTTCCCGTCAGTTGATTAAAAGCCGGCAAAGAGAGGGTTGCGAGTATCAATGCGCCTGTCATGGCGATCATCGCCATCATTATCGCTTCCCCGATGAACTGCGGAATCAGTTCGGATCGCAGGGCGCCCATTACTTTCCGCACGCCGATCTCTCTGGCTCTTTTCATGGATCGGGCGGTTGTCAGATTCATGAAATTGATACAGGCGATCAGTAAAATAAAAATGGCAACCAGGCTGAACAGACGAACATAGATAATCCGTCCGCTGACGGGATATCCGTTTTTGAATTCAGAATGCAGGTAGTACTGGTCAAATTTCTGAAGGCCCAGTTCGATTCGGTTATCCTTGCCCAGTTCGGTGTTAAAATTATCCAGGATAGATTTTATTTTTTTTTCAACCAGCGTGGCATTCGCGCCCTCTCTCAATTGAACAACCGTGCGCGGATCGACACTTCCATAATACTTTGCCCATCCATTTTCCTCCAGATAAGCGGACCAGCTGATGATATAATCAAACGGTGTAGAAACCTGGGATGGCAGATCCTCAAAGACAGCCTTCACTGTAAAATCTTTTTTGTTTTCGTACCGGATGGTTTTTCCGATCGCAGCGGCTGGGCTTCCGAAAAAATCAACCGCCATCTTTCTCGAAATGGAAATACTGTTGGGTGAGTTCAGCGCATCTGCGGCGCGACCCTCCAGCAACGGATAACTAAACATAGAAAAGAAGTCATTGGCTGCACTGTATCCGTTTTGTTTTAATATTTTATCGTGCACAGAAAATGTGCTGACGGTTGGCCATGAAAAAGGGGTAGCAGCTTTTATTTCCGGGATTTCTTTTTTCAATTCTTCTGCCAGCGGTCCCTGTGTCCAGTACCAACTTTCTATTTTTCCTCCCAGGTGATTGCGTTCGTAGATATAATACAGATTTTTTCCGTTCTGATGAAATGCATCTACCGACCGTTCATCCTTTACCCACAATAAAATCAACAGGCTGCATGTCAAACCCAATGCAAGGCCGAGGATATTGATGGCAGAAAATCCTTTCTGTTTCCAAAGATTTCGAAAAGCAATGATGATATAGTTTTTAAGCATACTTTTTAATCTTCAATTTTTTTACGGCCAACGATTAACGATTAACGATCAACAATCAACAATCAACGATCAACGGTCAACGGTCAACGGTCAACCGATTTATCGCACATTTTCAAATTGTCATTTCCAATTTCAATTTTGAATTCCAACATTCTCTACCCTTCCACATTCACCACACTATTCCGATCTCAGACTGTTCGCCGGATTCATCAACGCTGCTTTGATTGACTGAAAACTAATCGTTATCAAAGCGATCGAAACAGTCAATAATAAAGTCACAGCGAATATCCACCAGCTTACTGATATCCGGTAAGAATAAGATTGCAGCCATTCGCTCATTGCCCACCACGCAAAAGGAGCCGCGATGAAAAAGGACAGGACAATCAATTTCATAAAGTCTCTTGACAATAGTTGCGTAATGCTGATAACAGAAGCGCCGAGAACTTTCCGGATACCTATTTCTTTTATCCTGTTTTCAGCCGTAAAGCTTGACAAGCCGAACAGACCAAGACAGGAAATAAAAATAGTCAGTCCGGCGAAAAGTGCGGCCAGTTGACCCGTCTGTTTTTCGTTGGCAAACTTGTTTGCATAATCTTCGTCCAGAAAATAATATTCAAAGGGATAGGATGGATTATATTTTTTAAAAATGGATTCAGCTTTTTTCAGATTGTCGGAAACCGCGTTGGCCGGATTAAACTTCATATTCAAGACATAAAAAGAAAGGCTGGATGGACCCACCATAATCATCGGCGCGATGGGCGAATAAGGT
The DNA here is from genome assembly GCA_036496825.1 of Puia sp. Taxonomy (GTDB): domain Bacteria; phylum Bacteroidota; class Bacteroidia; order Chitinophagales; family Chitinophagaceae; genus Puia. The sequence continues at coordinate 3,056 of DASXKM010000425.1, forward strand.
GATTCTAAAATAAAATCTTTGATTACACCCACCACATGCCATCTTGAGTCTCCCATTCGGACTTCTGATCCAACCGGATTTTTCAGTCGCATCACTTTCACAGCGGCTTCGTTCAGCAGCATCGCGTTGGAGTCTGTGAGAAAAGCTAATGTATTAATATCCCGGCCGGCAATCAGTTTCAATCCCATGGTCTCCACAAATTTGTTGTCAGAAGCAAAAAAGATAAAAGCTGTTTTTTGATCCTCTGAATTGGAACCTGCCCATTGAAATCCCCAGCTGTCGGACCAGTGGCGGGTCATTGGCTGACTGGTTCTGGTGACATCTGTGGCTACTCCGCTGCTGATGAGTTCATTGCGGATCATCGTGTAGTTTTTGTTTACATCACCCTGCATGTAGTTGTATACAATATGATCCCGTTGATATCCGGAATCCCTGTTCTGCGCATACCGGATTTGCTGCAGGACGACGATCGTTGAAATGATCAGCACGATGGCGAAACTAAACTGAAGGACCACCAGGAATTGCCGGGGTGCGATGCCTTCACGGCTTTTTTTCAAAACACCTTTTAAAACTTTGATGGGCTGAAATGAAGAGAGATAAAATGCGGGGTAACTTCCCGCCAGAATGCCTGTGATAACAACAAACCCGATGGCAGTGGTCCAGAAATGAAAATTTCCAAAATTTATCAATAATTGTTTATTCACCAGCAGGTTGAAAGAAGGCAGACTCACTTCAACAATCAGGATGGCGAGTATTCCTGCGAGCAAACTAAACATCAGTGATTCTGCGAGGAACTGCCAGACCAGTAGTGACTTTTCAGCACCGACCACTTTCCGGATGCCAACCTCTCTGGCTCTTTTTTCACTGCGGGCGGTACTCAGATTCATGAAGTTGATACAGGCGATCAATAAAATAAAAGATGCGATCAGGCTGAACAAACGCACAACAGCAATCCTGCCACCGGCAATTCTGCCATTTTCAAAATTCGAATAGAGATGCCATTTGGCAGCCGGATGCCCAAATAGAATATCATTGGAGGGTGTCTGTTCATGCGTTGTATGATCGATAATCAGATTTTTTATTTTTGCATCAAAAGCATTTGGTGATACACCTTTTTTCAGTGTATAGAACGTGCGTACCGAATTATTCTCCCAGTAACCATTATCCCATCCAATTTTTTGCAGATAAGACCAGGGGAGCAGGTATTCGAAATGGAATTGCGTATTATCCGGAAGATCTTTCAGCACCGCTTTTACAACGAAGAGATCCACACTGTCCAACCTGATCTGTTTACCAACAGCAGATTCATTTCCAAATAGCTTTTTAGCCAGCGACTGCGTAATCACTATTCCGGTCGGATCATTGAGCTTATAATTTGAAGTGCCTTCCAGCGTAGCGAAACTAAACATATTCAGAAAGCCGGAATCTGTGAAATTACCCGGTACATTAAAATGACGGTCGCCGACGGAAAGCAAAAAATTTGTATTCTGCCATCGGGCAACATCTTCGATTTCCGGAAATTCAGTTTTTAATGTGTGGGCCAGAATCTTGGGTGAATTATCCATAACCGTGGAGCGGCCATTGATGGTTTCTTCCCGGTAAGCCTGGAAAAGCCTGTCCTCCTTTGCGTGAAAACGATCAAAGCCCATTTCGTCGTTTATCCATAAAAAGATCAACATAGCACTGGCCATTCCGGTGGCCAGTCCCAATAAATTTATTACAGAGAAAATCCTGTT
>DASXKM010000426.1:0-3610 GCA_036496825.1 Puia sp.
GCCGAGATCAACACATTCATGCAGCAACTGGGAAAGACGCCATTCCTGAAAAAACAAAAGCCCACGCCATATGATGAAGCGGTCAGCCTGATCTGGTATCTGGAAAATATCTTTTATCATGCCAGCGGAAAGATTTTATCCTCTCTCAAATCACAATTTCCGGAAGCAGTCAGCGATAAGAATCCCGTTATCCAAATGGGTTTTTGGCCTGGCGGTGACCGTGACGGAAATCCATTTGTCAAATCTGATACGACATTAAAAGTTGCAGAATCATTACGTACCGCTTTATTGCGTTGCTACTACTATGACGTCCGGAGGTTAAAACGCAGACTCACTTTTAAAGAAGTCGACCTGATCATCGCGGAATGGGAAGAGAGATTGTATCAGGAACTGTTTATGCCTGATCCGGCGAAACCCTTTCTTTACACTGACATGCTGAAGGCCATGTTGAAAATCAGGGAAGTACTGATTTATCAGAATAACGGATTATTCCTTAACCTGCTGGATAATTTCATCAGCAAAATGCGGATTTTCGGGATGCATTTTGCAACACTCGACTTGCGCCAGGAAAGTTCGGTTCATGAAAAAGTCCTGAACATTATCAATGAAAAAAACGAAATATTTCCCGAGAATTATGATTCTTTAAGCGAAAAAGAAAAAATTAAAATTCTCACACACCTGAAACCGGTTTCTAAAACAACTTTTAGTGACGACATGACGGAAGACACGCTTGCCAGTGTGCGGGCTGTAAAGACAATACAGGAAAAAAATGGAGAAGCCGGTTGTAACCGATACATCATCAGTCAGTGTAACCGGGCCAGAAATGTAATCGAAGTATATGCCTTGTTCCTGCTTGTCGGATGGAAAAAAGATCAGCTTAATCTTGACATCGTACCGTTGTTTGAGACTGTCGAAGATCTGCACCATGCGGCTGCGATTATGACCACCCTCTACACAAATCCGGAATACCGGGCACATCTGAAAAGACGAAACGATGCCCAAACCATTATGGTCGGTTTTTCAGACGGAACCAAGGATGGCGGGTATCTGATGGCCAACTGGAGCATTTATAAAGCGAAGGAGGAACTCACCAGGATTTCAAAGGAACATGGTATTCGCGTCGTATTTTTTGATGGCCGTGGGGGACCACCTGCTCGCGGTGGAGGAAAAACACATAGATTTTATTCCTCGCTGGGGAAAAATATCGCCAACAAGGAAATTCAGCTTACCGTTCAGGGCCAGACTGTCAGTTCCAATTTCGGAACGGTGGATTCGGCACAGTTCAATATAGAACAACTGCTACACGCGGGTATCTCGAACGATTTATTTTCGGCACGGAAAGTGACCCTGACAGCGGAAGAAGAGGTTCTTCTCTCAGAAATGGCCGATATCAGTTATCATGCTTATGCTGAACTGAGGGATCATGACCATTTTGCCGAATACCTCACAGAGGTGAGTCCCCTGCAGTTTTATGGAGAAACCAATATTGGCAGCAGGCCTACAAAAAGAAAAAATGCGGGAAAACTTGAACTGAAGGATCTCCGGGCTATCCCTTTTGTCGGCGCATTCAGTCAGCTAAAACAAAATGTGACCGGATATTACGGGGTAGGATCGGCTTTACAGGAGATGGAGAAAAAAGGCATGTGGAAACAGACTAAAAATCTATACGGCAATTCCCCCTATTTCAAGACTCTTCTGGACAATAGTGAAATGGCTATGAAAAAATGCTTTTTCCCGCTCACAGAAACCTTTTCACGACATCCGACGTTTGGCAGGATATGGAGGATGATATTTAATGAATTTGAGCTGACTAAGAAATATATATTCAAATTAAGCGGGAAACAGGAACTGATGCAGGACTACCCGATCGAGCAATTATCCATTCAAATGAGAGAGCGGATTGTGCTTCCACTCAGCACCATACAACAGTATGCAATTGTAAAATACCGGGAATGTGAGAAATCGGGATCAGGCATGAAAAAAATCTATGAAAAGCTGATTATCCGATGTTCATTTGGGATTATTAATGCTGCCAGGAACTCGGCCTAATGGTTTTTACCTATATTGTGGTATAATGATTGCTAATCTTTTACGGCCGGGTTATTCACCCCCGGTCAATTCATTCTGGTTCAACTTTCCTAAGAAAAATAACCGTTGATACAGGCTATTAAACCCTGACCCTTTAATCTGCGTATAAGAATTTAACAGGCATTTCGTAATGATCAGACGCATTTTCGGGAATTTATATTTTCTCACCTTTCTGAATGGATTTCTGCTGGCTTCCCTCATTTATTTTAAAATGGAGGCGAGTTATGAAAAGGAACTGTTTTATGCTATCCATTCGGATATCGGCAATAAGATCTCCCCAAATGATTCTCAGGATTCTGTGGTTGCAAAAGCCATGCATGTTTGTCACAATCTGATGAATACCCGTGGGGACGTTTTTAAAGGTTCTGATTTCCATGGTTTCAAGTCTGGTATGATCGATCCCACTTCATTCGATTTAATGACGGCCAGCGGGGCCTGCGGAAGCTATTCCATCGTTTTAGCAAGGGTGCTGCAAGGATATAAATTTGACGTACGGATTGCCCAGATGAAATCAAATGGCATTTTTGCAGCTCATAACATAGTGGAGGCCAAAACGGATCATGGCTGGGTTGTTCTGGATCCGCTTTTTGATGCATATTTTATAAACCCCTCAAAACAACTTGCCAGTTTTACCGAAGTAAAAAATAATTGGAATTATTATAAATCCCAGTTACCACCGACTTATGATATGAATTACAGGTATGAAGATGTACGATATTCCAACTGGTCGAAAATTCCCATCCTGTTCCCGTCAATAAAGAAAATACTGGATCTTACCGTAGGGAAAGAAATGGCGGATACGATTTCCCTCAGAACCTATTTCCTTAGGAAGTACAGCCTTTGTTTTAACGTGTTTCTGATTATATTTATCGTTGTTTTTTCGTTCACGATCCTTAAACTGATCAAAGCAAAAGTATTTCCGAGACAAAACATTCCGGTCACATTTTCGAATGTCTACAAATACCTTCGTCAGCGTTTTTTCGAAAAGAATTTTACAGAACAGGGCCGCGTATAGTTCCATGACGACCAGTTGGTAAATTTTTCCGGATTTCCTTATAAACCGGTCTTTCCTTATATCATTCCTTCCACATCCTTTCACATTATTTATATTTGATCCTAAAACGACAGGATGCTTAAAGTTGCAGTATTCGGTGCCGGCCATCTCGGAAAATTTCATTTGAATAACTGGAAACTGATACCGGAAGTTGAAGTGGTCGGATTCTATGACCCGAATGATGAAATTGCAGCAGGTATTGTAGAAAAATACAAGATCAAAAGATTTTCGGATCCAGCTGCGTTGCTGGATATATGTGATGCTGCTGATATCATTGCACCCACACCGACACATTTTAGTCTTTGCGAACAGGCCATCCGGAAGGGAAAGCATGTATTTGTGGAGAAACCACTGGCTAATGACATGGAAGAAGCAAGGACTATTATGAAACTGGTAAAAGAATCCAATATAAAATTACAGGTGGGTCATGTTGAAAGATTTAATCCGGCGTTTCTTGCCCTGGAGGGA
>DASXKM010000427.1:0-3611 GCA_036496825.1 Puia sp.
TTGCGTTTTCTTTTAACGGTGGATTATCACTGTACTGATATCCTTTATAAGGGGCTGATTGTAATACAATATTCAGAATCGCCTGAACATTCCGGTCAAGCAGTTTTTCGTCGAGCTGTCCTTTCTTAATGGCTTCCAGGATCGCTGTCTCCTGATCCGTTCTTCCGGGCATAATTAAATCATTTCCGGCATTCACCTGTGCTACTGCGTCTCTTCCTCCAAACCAGTCGGTCATAACGAATCCTTTAAAACCCCATTCTTTCCGCAGTATCGTTGTAAGCAATTCAGGATTCTGTGAAGTGTAAATTCCGTTCACGAGATTATAAGAACTCATGATGGTCCAGGGATTGGATTGTTTCACCATGATCTGCCAGCCCTTCAGATATATTTCGCGAATGGCTCTTTCACTGATGATGGTATTCACCGTAGCGCGGTTGGTTTCTTCGTTGTTGGCGAAAAAATGTTTTGCCGAAGATCCGATGCCATTGCTCTGTACACCGTTGATCAGGGCTGCTGCGATATTTCCGGTAACAAAAGGATCTTCAGAATAATATTCAAAATTGCGACCACCCAGGGGATTGCGCTGAATGTTCATACCCGGACCGAGAAGTACATCGATACCATATTGTTTGGCTTCATTACCAACTGCTGCACCAACACTGCGTACGAGTGACGTATCCCAGCTCGAAGCGAGCAGGGTGCCGCTGGGCCATGCTGTTGCATAATACAAACGACTCTTGCCGGCATTAAATGCATGAATCCCCGCGGGACCGTCACATACCACCAGAGCAGGTATGCCCAAACGGGGAATAGCTGCTGTGGTACCCGCGGCACCGGTTACTCTTTTTTGTGCTTCGCTCGGTTTTGTAGGTGCTCCCGGAACAGGCATGCCCGGAACATAAAACCCCTGTCCCACCACCAGGTTAACTTTTTCTTCGAGGGTCATGGCTTTCACCACATCTTCCAGCGGACTCTTGCCAAGCTGTGGAAGGACTTGCTGACCGGAAGCTGTGGTCGCGATCAGAATCAAAGAGAAGAAGTAGACAGGCAATCTTTTCATTGGTTATATTTTATGACTGATAAAATGTATGTTATTTTGAAAATGGATCTTATTTATTAAAAACTAATAATTAAAGGTATGTGATAAATGTTTTACATTTATTAAATTTTAATAAATAATGTTTTTTTCGTCTCTAATATGAACAGTTTACAGGAGGTACAGCATTTTTTTAAGAAGGGATTTATGGATTACTGGCCGAACCTGACGGTGGACTGTGCCATTTTCGGATACCAGGAAGGTGAACTGCAGGTGTTGCTCCTGAAAAATAAAGTATTGACAAAATGGTGTCTGCCAGGTGGTTTTGTAAAAAAAACAGAAGGATTGGAAGAAGCTGCTGCCCGCATCACCCGGGAGCGTACGGGTATACAGAATCTTTTTTTGAAACAGTTTAAATCCTATGCCGACCCGGGTCGTAACCGGGCCGCAGGAGTCATCAATCAGGAAAAACTTTTCGAGCTGGTTAAAATCAGGATCGATGAAAAAAGCTGGCTTAGCGCGAATTCAGTTTCAGTCGGTTTTTATGCGATCAATGATATCATGAACACAAAGCCCGCAACCGATTTTTTTTCCAGCGAATGTCGCTGGTTTCCGGTGAACAAAATTCCGAAGCTGGGATTTGATCACGACGAAATGGTACGTGATGCACTTTCAACCATGCGTATGCAGTTATACCATTTCCCGATCGGTATGAATCTTCTGTCCCCAAAGTTTACACTAAAAGAAATCAAACTGTTCTACGAAGTCATGTCCGGTAAAACACTCAATGCTACAAACTTCCCCAATAAGCTGATCTCTCTGGGATTGATCGTGAAGCTTGATGAAAAGAAAAGTATCGGAGCACACCGCTCCCCTGCCTATTATAAATTCGACAGGGAAATTTACCGGAAATCGCTGAAGGAAGGATTGGTACTGGTATAATATGCCTTTTTATGGCCGGACACAGGTTGTATCAAAAGCGGGCAGTCCGTTCCAGCTGCTGCGCGCAAATATTTGAAGATCAATCACTGATAACCGGGCATTTTTTTGGATGTTCTGATATGATGCTTTTCTTAAAATCATTCAGCCATGTTCAGAAATTATTTCAAAGTCGCTTTTAGAAATATATTAAAACACAGGACCAACAGCTTTATCCATATCGCCGGTCTGGCCATTGGTATGGCTTCGGTAATACTGATTTTATTGTACGTTCAGGACGAGTTTCAGTTTGATCGGTTTCTTAAAAATTCCAGCCGTATTTACCAGGTGGACATGGACATCATGATGGGTGGTCAGGGTGGATTGATTTCCAATACGCCGCCCACGGTTGGACCTGCGCTTCAAAAAACATTTCCGGAAATAGAAGCATTTACCAGGTTTTATGTCATGGGCAATGAAGTGATCAGCAATGATCCCAATAGTCAGACGCAAAATCATTTTACTGAAAAAAAGTTGCTGGCGGTCGACTCCAATTTCCTGCAGGTATTTGATTATGCCGTAAAAGAAGGCGATGCGGCCACCTGCCTGCAAAAGCCAAATTCGATCGTTTTAACAGAAACGTCAGCGAAAAAATATTTTGGTCATACAAATGCCGTCGGAAAAAACCTGGTGCTGGACGAATACCACGAGCCCTTCCAGGTAACTGCTGTGTTAAAAAATGTTCCCAGGCAGTCTACCGTACAATTCGATTTACTGATACCCATGGCGGCCTGTCCGCCGGTGAAACATTTTAGCTGGAGCTGGGTCTGGCTACAGGTAAATACATATGTTTTACTAAACAGAAACGCACTAACTGATCCCGAAAGCATTCGAAAACTGGAGAGCCATTTCCCTGAAATGGTTAAAGTGCAGGCAGCAAGCGCCTTTAGACGTATCGGACAGCCTTATGATGAATTCGTAAAAAAAGGGGGCAAATGGAATTTTTATTTGCAGCCGCTCACCAACGTGCATTTACATTCTGCAAACATCGGCACGCAGTTTCTATATACCCTGGGAGATATTAAATACGTTTATATTTTCTCAATCATCGCTTTATTTATTATCGTACTGGCCTGCGTAAACTTTATGAATCTTTCTACTGCACAGGCCGCCTATCGGGCAAAGGAAGTTGGTATACGCAAGGTACTCGGCTCGGAAAAAATGCAACTGATCAGGCAGTTTCTTACAGAGGCCATGATCTATAGTTTTATTTCCACATTTATTGCTTTGCTGATGGTCGCGTCCCTCCTGCCCATATTTAATACTGTTGCGGATAAAAAACTCAATTTGAACAGTATTTATCATTCCGGCATCTGGCTTTATATCATCATATTGACCTGTTTTACCGGGTTACTGGCCGGTAGTTATCCCGCGTTTTATCTAACCTCTTTCAATCCGGTTTCTGTATTGAAAGGTGGCCTGTTTAAAAAAAGTATATCCAATCTCCTGGTTCGTAACGGACTGGTGGTTTTTCAATTTACCATTTCCATTTCCCTGATTATTTGTACCATCATTTTATTTCAACAATTAAAATTTAGTCAGTCAAAAGACCTGGGATTGAAAAAAGACAATGTCATCATCTTACCCAATGCTGAAA
>DASXKM010000428.1:0-3710 GCA_036496825.1 Puia sp.
TGCGGAAACAGAGCAGGTCGCTTTTCATATCGGTCATATCGTTCCCGGTATTGATTTCACCAATGATCCTTTGTTACAGGGAAGATTATTTTCTTACACAGATACACAATTGTTAAGACTGGGCGGACCTAACTTTCACGAAATTCCTATTAACAGGCCCATCGTTCCCATACACAATAACCAACGGGATGGAATACAGCGGCACATGATCAATCAGAGTCATACCAGTTATAATCCAAACTCGCTGGGTGGCGGATGTCCTTTTCAGGCGGGTAGGATGAAAGGAGGATTTACCAGTTATAAAGAACGTATCGATTCTGTCAAGATTCGTGAAAGAAGTCCAAGCTTTTTTGATTTCTATTCCCAGGCGACTTTATTTTTTAACAGTCAAAGCGAGGAAGAAAAAAATCATCTGGTCGATGCGTTGCGATTCGAACTGGGAAAGGTAAATTTTGTTTCCATACGCGAACGCATGCTGCATTTACTGGCTCATGTGGATAAGGGACTCGCGGCGCAGGTAGCTTCCGGTTTGGGATTACAGATACCAACGGATATTGGATTACATAATACCGGCATTCCTGCAGACGCAGATCCGAATACTTATCAGCCCGTTGTAAAAAAAGGATCACTTGAAAAATCTGCGGCGCTGAGTATGGCGAATAATGTACTGGATTCGATCAAAACGAGAAAAATTGCCTTTCTGGTGGCTGATGGTGTGGATGAAAATTCCCTGTCAGCAGTTAAAGACAGGCTTGTGAAGGAAGGAGCAGTTGTGGACCTGATTGCACCTCACCTCGGAACTATTATGTCGGAGAACAATACTTCCATTGCTGTCGACAAAAGTCTGCTTACAACACCTTCTGTTGTATATGATGCGGTCTATGTTCCGGCTGGCGCAAACAGTGCGGCAACACTGGCTGCAGATGCAGACGCAGTTCATTTTCTGAACGAAGCATTCAAACACTGTAAACCAATCGCAGGTGCATCCGGGGCTATGCCGGTTTTTGAAGCCTGTAATTTCTATAAAAAGCTTCCTGAAAATAATTCAGATGAAACGGTCATCAGGGAGGGTGTCGTAATATCAGAAGATCCCATGGAGATCGCCGGAAAGTTTGTTCTTGCGATCAAACAACACCGTTTTTGGAAGAGAGAGAAACCGAGAAAAATACCGGCGTAGTTTCCGGAGCGGAATGATATTTTCAACCATATTACCCATTGCGGAATTTTTTATGTGACATAATTCGCCGGCCTTCTTTCTATGCTTTTAAATATGATTCCACCAGAATCAAATATCCAAAACCCGGTTTCACCGTCGATCAGTAAATCAAGTATCTTATTCACCTGATGAATTGTCAGCGGCCTTTGCGCCCATCCGATCGTCAGACAAGTTGAATGATGGCTGCCCCCACGAAAATTTACGAGACTTACATTTTTTGTTTCCTGGTTTGAAAAGGCCAGGGGATTTTCGCCCAGATCAATAATGGCCCAGGGTTTTACGGGAAGACATTTAACATCTTCCAATGTTTCTAAAACCAAAAAATAAATTCTCCTTGTGCCGCAGGTATCGCTAAATTGTTTTTTCAGATAATCCAGTTGCTCCGGAGAAAATTTTCTGTTCGGAATCTTTGGAACATAAATGATAAGAGGCGGTATTTGATCAATGGCTCCGCCTGAAGACCACCAGCCACCGGTTTTTAGAACCGCATGGTCCGGAGCTCTCCCGGCAGAAATTTGCTGTAGCATATTAACCAATCCTGTTTTTCGTAAATGTCCCGAAAATGTTTTTATATCAAAGATTCCGGATTCATACTGAGTTCCTGTTTTTGTTAATAAGCTGTCCCAGTCAAAAGAACCCAGCAGGCTCCATGCGGTAACAGCTTTCATATGTATGCCTTTATCGCAGAGACTAAGGGCGTCATCCCAGATTTCTTTAAACCAGCGCATCTGTTCATCCCGGGTGCAGTGCAGATGGACTTCTGTTGCGGCCATCGCGATCCCATATCGCTCCCAAACCTCCTGAGCCAGTTTTCTAAATCCAAACCGCCTGTCAGGGTATACCCGCACCACTTCGGTATCAGCATAGACCTGAGCAGTGTTTCCTCCAATGGTTTCGGAAGAATAATTTTCGACGGCTTCATCGAGCCATCTTTCAGAGGTTACATAATAATTAAGTCCCAGTATATCCGGTTTCACTTTCAGGTTATGAAAAAATCTTAATTCATCTTCCCGGATCCCACAACCCAGCATATATTGATACTGATTTGATTCCGGATTTAATTTCCCCGTTAAAAGATCAAATGTCAGCCATCGCCGTTCGTTTTCAAATGACGCCTGGTGCGCAAGCAATGGCGTACTATGTGTTTTTCCTAAATCTTCTGTCTGAATTAATTTGGCGCCGGAGTTTACAGACCGGATTGCTTCCATTGACAGAACGATTGCTTTCAACTGATTTAAAATCATCTTATAAAAAGAGAGATCATTTCTGTGATGGGGAAACCAATGTCCATATAGTCCGCTGAAACGGGCAGTTGTCAACGGCTCGTTCACAGGCGTGTAATATGTTAGCCAGGGGAACCGACGCGCAACTTTATAGGCGTATTCGGCCAGCAATTGGGGAAATGACGGGTCCAGTAAATTTGTAAACAGGGGTCCGCTGCCGTGATGCAGCAGGCCGGCGATCGGAGTCATTCCGGTATCCTGAATTTTTTTCAATTGCCCGTCGGTCCACCGCCAGTTTATCGGTTGTTGATATTGTGGTTCATGTTTTTCCCATAATATGGGATAACGGATTGCTTTGATGCCCAATGATGCGAAGCTTTCGATATCGTCCGGCCTTTTATAATGATCACTATAGGAAAGCTGATCTTTATATTCATTGCCAATCCGGTTGATGGTACATTCTATTCCACCCCAGAGTTCCGGCTGCATTTTTATCGGTTTTGAAAATGTCATACACCAATTGAATTCGGATCAATTATTTTAGCCGGAGCCTGCAACAGTCTCACTTTGTGCCCATTTGATCCGGAAGCCAATTCTGCCTGGATTTTTTTAAATAATACCAGGGATTGCGCAACCACCTGATCCATATTATAATATTTATAGGTTGCAAGTCTGCCCGAAAAATATACGTTCGGTCGGGTGATGGCCAGCAATTGATATTTTTTATAGAGTTCATGGTTTTCAGGTTTGGGAACAGGATAATACGGATCTCCTTCTGCTTTCGGATATTCGAATACGACCGTTGTCTTACTGTTTTTTTGGCCTGTCAGGTATTTGAATTCCGTGGTTCTGGTGTATAACTGGTCGTTGGGATAGTTGACCGTACCTGTTGGCTGATAATTTTCCTGTTCAAAAGTCTGAAATTTAAATTCGATGGAACGGTATGGCAAATGTCCATAGCAATGATTAAAGAAATAATCAACCGGACCCGTGTAAATCATTTTTTTATACGGGATCCATTTTTCCATTTCTTTATAATCCGTGTTCAGCATCACATGGATATTGGGATGATTCAGCATATTTTCAAACATCCTTGTATATCCATGCAGGGGCATTGCCTGGTATATATCGGTAAAATATCTGTTGTCTTTGTTGTTTCTGGTGGGTATCCTGGCTGCCACGGAAGCGTCCAGCTCACTGGGATCCATTCCCCATTGTTTCCGGGTATAACCTTTAAAAAATTTTTCGTACAGGTCCTTTCCCACATGACT
>DASXKM010000429.1:0-3367 GCA_036496825.1 Puia sp.
TTCCGCTACGCGAACGATTTCTTCTTTCCATGGATTTATTTTTTTTTCTTTAATATACGGTTTGGCCAAATGGTCAATAACAAATTTCTGCTCAGGAAATAATTCAATCAATGTTCCTGCATAAGCAAGCTGATCAGGGAAAATCAGAATATCATAAGTGTAATTGAAATGCCTTAAGGCCTTCATGCCTCTGGCAAATTCCGGCCTTAACATCATGGCCCTGTCTTTTTCGTCCTGCACGAGGTGACGAAAGCCTTTGAGTTTTTCAAATGACTGGAAATAGGCCAGCCTTTCTTCTACATTAGCCGATTGAAGATCGACCCAGCCCACTACCCCTCTTATGAAATCATTTTTGTCCGCAAGACCAATCAAAAAATGGTTTTCTCTTTCCGATTGTTCCACCTGAACAAGCACACAACCATCGAAATTATTTTTAACCAATGCCGGAAACAGATCCTCAGGTAAAAAATCTCTTTTCAAAGCAGACATTTCATGGGTAATCCACTGATCCCTGACCGGATCAAATTGCCAGAAATGTTGATGAGCATCTATTTTATCCATATGGTCTGATCGTTCCCCGTAAATATCCTAATTATTCAATTTTGTAAATCCTCCATCAATGGGATAATCACATCCTGTAATAAAGGAAGCCTCGTCCGAACACAGATATAAAATCAGATTTGCAATTTCCTTCGGTTCTGCCATACGGCCGATGGGTTGCGATTTTGATAATTTTTCAAAAACTTCTTTCTCCTTACCCGGATAATTTTTAGAAATAAAACCTTCTACAAATGGGCTGTTTACCCTGGCAGGCGACACCGAATTGCAGCGGATTCTTTCATCAATATAGTCTTTCGCTACCGAAAGCGTCATGGCAATTACGGCACCTTTCGCAGTCGAATAGGCAAATCGTTCCGGAATTCCGACCAATGCAGCAACAGACGCTATATTTATAATTACACCGCCGTTCGCATTTCTCAACTGGGGGATACCGGCGTAAAGGCAATTATAAACCCCTTTTATATTAACCTTTACAATTCTGTCAAAATCTTCTTCCGAAGTGGTATCAGCCTTCCCGATCTGCGCGATACCGGCATTGTTCACAATGATATTGACAGGGCCGATTTTCTTAAAAGTATCGAGTACTTCGTGCTGAATTGCAACATTACAAGCGTAAACAGAAACAGATCCGCCATTAGTTCTTATTTCACCCGCCACTGCTGCAGAACTTTCTACAGACAGGTCAATAATATGAACATCTGCTCCCTGTTGTGCAAAAAGGAGGGAGATTGCCTTTCCTATTCCGCTACCACCGCCTGTTATAGCAGCCTTCTTTCCTAAAAGGGAAAACATGTTTATAAATTATAATCGTTAATATATCCTTACAGTGAAACGCCCCTTTTCCAAAAAATGAAATCATCCTGTCCCAATAAAACTGCTTTTGGAATAATCTCACCGCTTGCTACCCGGATGCTGAATTCGAGGATCTCCTCACCCATTTCTTTAATGGTTTTTTTCCCGCTGACAATATCCCCGGCATCAATATCAATGATATCGCCCATTTTCCTGGCAAGATTGGAATTCGTAGAAATTTTTATGGTTGGTGTTATGGCATTGCCGGTTGGCGTACCCAGTCCGGTAGTAAATAAAATCAAATTCGCTCCGGAAGCCGTTTGACCGGTCGTAGCTTCCACATCATTACCCGGTGTGCATACCAGATTCAAACCAGGTTCAACGCAGGGTTCCGTGTAATCAAGTACACCTGTAACCGGTGAAGTGCCTCCTTTTCTTGCAGCACCTACAGATTTAATCGCATCGGTTATGAGTCCTTCTTTAATGTTTCCCGGCGAAGGATTTTCATGAAAGCCTGAACCCACTCTAACGGCCATCTCATTATATTCCTCCATGAGACGTATAAATTTTTTTGCTATTTCACTGTCTGCACACCTGTCAATCAAATCCTGCTCTGCACCAAAGAGCTCCGGAAACTCTGCAAGCAAAACTTTACCACCCAGGGCAACCAAAATATCTGAAGCATATCCGACCGCGGGGTTTGCCGAAATCCCGCTGAAGCCATCACTACCACCACATTTTACTCCAAGCGTTAACGCACTCAAAGGCGAAGGTTCTCTCTCTATTTTATTAATTTCCGTTAAGCCTGAAAATGTTTTTCTTATGGCATCACAAACCAATTGTTCCTCACTGGTAAATTCCTGATGTTCAAAAACAAAAATGGGCTTATCAAATAAAGGACTTCGTTTTTTAATATCCGCCAGGAAATAATTCGTCTGAAGATGCTGACAGCCCAGACTCAATACCGTGATCCCTCCAACATTCGGATGATCCGCATAAGCTGCCAACAATGAACTCAGACTTGCCGCATCCTTTCGTGTTCCCCCACAACCTCCTGTATGATTTAAGAACTTGATCCCGTCCACGTTTCTGAATACACGATTATTTACTACTCCGGGACTATCGATATTCACATTCTGAATGCTCTTTCCTTCTTCATACGCGCTAATTAAATGTCTTGCGAAACGGTTATATTTGTCTGAGGAAGAATATCCCAATTCTTTCTGTAAAGCCTCTTTAATAACGTCCAGGTTCCTGTTTTCACAAAATACCATGGGTACAAACAACCAATAATTTGCTGTTCCCACCCGGCCGTCCTTCCGCTTATAACCATTAAACGTTCTGTTCATAAATCTGGAAAAGTCCGGAGTTTCCCAATGAGACTTGATACCCCGATAAACATATGAACCTGCTGCATGTTTCGTATTCTCAACGCTCATTAAGCTTCCCTTCAGGCAGTTGGTTTGCATCTTTCCTACCAAAACACCATACATAATCACACTGTCGCCTTTATTCATATCATTGATAAAGATTTTCTGCTTGGCCGGAACATTCTGCAGAACCAGAAGGTTTTGGCCATCTACTAATAACGAAGTTTCTGAAGCCAAATATTTCAGGGCAACAATGACGTTATCGTCCGGGTGTATTTTAATAAAAGGTATCCCACTATCCTCTGCCATAAAATTGATTTAATATCGCCGTTAAATTGTTACTGACTATTATTTTATACGTGTGCCTTTATCTTATATCCATACGCGCCAAACAAAAAAACGATCACGAAACAAATCATTGGAACTAAATACGAAACGGGCGTTGAATAATATTGTGCCAAAAGCCCCATAACCAACGGCACCAATGCACCTCCGACAATTGACATAATAATATACGATGCGCCTCTTTTTGTATAAATGCCCAGATTTTTTACACCCAATGCGAAAATGGTTGGAAACATTATCGACTCAAAAAAAAACAGGGCCATCAACGAATACACCGAAAGCATCTCTTTGGCCATAAT
>DASXKM010000430.1:0-1988 GCA_036496825.1 Puia sp.
AAATAATGAGAAGATTTTTAAAACTGAGACTTTGTCTTTCAGCGACCTTGACCCGGCTGAAACACTCACCATAAAGGCTCCCAAAAGTTCTCGCGGCACCAAAATAGCTACGCATATGCGTATCATTCGTGTGCATCAGCAGGAATCCGGATCTGCCAATTAATATCAAGATAACACTGAATTCTTCCTAAGATCATATGATACTCCATCATTGGCATAATAGTTGAAATTCAGAAGGAGTTCCGCCCTCCTATGCAAATTCCAGAATTCCATTATCGACTGTGATTGTCACCGGGTAGTCAGATTATTCAATGAACTAATAAATTGGAAAATGCGTAGAGGAATGTTGGAGCTTTGTCTCATCATAATAGTGGTGATAGGTATACATGCGGAACGTTTATTACACAATGGGTCTATCGAAGGCAGGGTTTCTCCTGCCAGGGCATCCTCCTCAATCATTGCGGTAAGAGGCGAAGATTCTGTTAAAGTTATCAGTAATGATGGCCATTTTGGAATGCAGCTTCAACCAGGCGACTGGAGGCTGATTTTTGCCGCTAATGAGTTTTACGGCTTACCCACCGAAAAAAAAGTTCAGGTATTGGAAGGCAAGCATATTAACCTTGGTGAGATCCGTTTGACAGAATAATATTCTACCGGATAACAAAATCGCGCCTCCGCTGGTCGTCATTCAAACGAAATGCTTTATCATTGAATATGAAAAGCATCGTCCTTTTTGGCGCGGGAAAATCGGCTACCTGCCTCATAGACTATCTTATCAGAATTTGTAAAGAAAAGAATTGGTTACTCACCATTGCAGACGCTGATGCTGAATCCTTGAGAAGGAAACTGATTTCTTCTCCATTTGTACATGCTGTTCAAATCCACGTCGAAAATTCGGAAGAAAGGAGTACACTGATAAAGAATGCAGATCTAGTCATCTCTCTTTTACCTCCCTCCCTGCATATTTTAATTGCAAGAGATTGCGTATTTAATCAGAAAAATCTGCTCACTGCCTCCTACGTTGATGATGAGATCGGGAAACTTTCTGCAGCGGTCACAGAAAGGAAATTATTATTTCTCTGCGAAATGGGATTGGATCCAGGCATCGATCATATGAGTGCCATGCAAATCATTCACCGGATTCAGAAAGCAGGGGGTATCATTGACTCATTTCTTTCACACACCGGCGGTCTCGTTGCACCTGAAAACGACGACAATCCCTGGCATTATAAAATCAGCTGGAATCCGGCAAATGTGGTCAAAGCAGGTTCGTCCGGTGCTATTTATAAGGAAGATGATAAAATTATCAAGCTTGACTACCGGAAGCTTTTCGAACATACGGGAGTAGCGGAAATTAAACCGATGGGAAAATTTGCCTGGTATCCTAACCGGGATTCTCTGACCTATATTCCGGTTTACGGATTGGAATCAGCCCACAGTTTTATAAGAACAACACTTCGCCATCCGGATTATTGTTTCGGATGGAAAAACCTTGTGAAATCAGGATTAACCGACGATGCGAAAACGATTCCTTCTACGATTAGGACGATTTCGGAATGGAGCCAGCCCTTGTTAACTTTTGTAGATGATTCCAACAGATATTTATATGAGCAACTGGGTTTATTTGAAATGGAACCCTTACCAGTAGGATCTCTCACATCAGCAAAAATTCTTCAGACTCTTTTGGAAAAAAAATGGAAAATGAAAGAGTCTGACAAAGACATGATTCTGATGTTGCATGAATTTGAATACAGACTGAATAAAACTAAATATTCCCTTCGAAGCAGTCTGATTGTTAAAGGCGAAAACTCCTTAAGAACTGCAATGGCTAAAACAGTGGGTCTTCCATTGGGTATTGCTGCCAAACTGATATTGGAAAACAGGATGCCCGTTTCCGGCTTACACATTCCCATCATTCCTGAGATTTATGAACCGGTAATGGAAGAACTTGCCCTGGAAGGAATTCGTTTTCATGAAGAACTTAATTA
>DASXKM010000431.1:0-9472 GCA_036496825.1 Puia sp.
TGTCCCAGGTGGTACTATCTTTTAATAGTATTTCCCGAAGCAAACGGATGGGTGGCTGGCCGTTATCGAGTAATAAATCATGGAATTTTTGCAACGAATAATTGTTGCCCTCCTGCTGCTGATAATCGGAACGCAACTTAAGGATCTCCAGTTTACCAATGGTGTAAAATAAATAACCCGGATCGAACGTACCGCGCAAGGCTTCCTGGCGCGATGGTTTATCACCCTGATACCAGTTGTCCATAAAAAACTTCGTGCCTTCATCTACGGTCATACCCTGGGTATGCGTTTTGACAGAAACGCAGAGACGGCACAGTCTCAATAAAGCATCGCCACTCTGCGCCAACCGAAATTTTGCCGCGCGGATGCTGTCTCCATTATTTCCGTAACCCTCATCCAACATCATCTTCTCGGTATAATGCGCCCAGCCTTCTACAAAAGCATAACTTGAAAAAATCTTTTCAACTCTTGTGGCGGATGAAGCTTTCAGGTGCAGATACTGCGTATAATGTCCGGGATATACTTCATGAATCGTCACTACATCCGTTGTATAATAGTTGAACGATTTTAGCCAGTCTTCCTGTTGTTTGGGAGTCCATTTCCTGTCTACCGGCGTAATATAATAATAGGACTCGGTCGCTTTTTCGTCGAAGGGTCCTGGTGCATCCATGGAAGCAGTGCTGGTTTCCCGCGCATAGGGTGGTGTTTCTTTTATTTCGACCCTCAGCTCTGAAGGGATGCTGACTATATGTTTGTCGATAAGATATTGCCGGATTGATTCCATTGTTTTGCGCGAATCAGGTATCAGACTGTCGGCAACCGGATGATCTTTCTGGATATCGTTATAAACATCCACCGGTTTCTTATGAGGGTTAATAATTTTCGCGGCTGCATTGAAAATTTCCTGTTCTTTCTTCAGATTTGTCAGACCGATTTCCAGTACTTCTTCCGGAGTCATACTGATGTCTTCGCTGTTCAACAGCATTTTCATGTAGTTTTCCCGGCCAATGGCGTAATGATTATGTGCCGTGGGTAATTTTTCCTTTTGAAGCCAGTCAGCATAACCGTTGATAGCGTCGATCGCTTTTTTATTTGATGAATTGAAAGCGGCCCTCAGGGTATCATTCTTTATTTCGCTGAGTGCCGCGGGCAAATCCTTACCCAGAAAGGAAGCAGATCCCTTTGCGATTTTGATGGCAAGTTCAACAAGTGGCTTCCCAAGAGAATCCCGGAGGTTGGCTTTCGCGTTTTCGTAATATGCGGGTGCTGCATTCTCTATCGCAATGATGGATTTTAACCGATCCGCCGCCGGAGCGAAATTCCGCTTTACATATGTGTTGGCGTCAATGGCGCCTGCATAACCCATTGGATTCGTATACGGACTTTTGATGTCTTCGAAAGTGTATAGCTCGGAACGGATTTCATTGCGCAGTATGCGGTAATCAATAAAGGTTCTTTTTGAGAGGGCATTTGTATCGATGGTTGCCAGCTTTCCAGCCGATACTTTCAGCCATGCATATACGCTATCCAGCGCCTGCCGGCTGTCATCCGTCAGTTTACCGTCATATACATGAAACCCTAACGAAACTGCCTGCATTGGATAGTGATCGAGATAAGCTTTTATATATTCATCCGCCATCAACTGGAAGCTGGAATCAGCAGAAACAGAACTTCCTGCGGGACTGCCGGATTTACAAGAAGAGAACAAAGAGACTGATACTCCGAGCACAATCAATATTTTCTTCATGATAGCGATTTGATTTCAAGGTAGGAATTCTGTGAAGGAGGGGAAAACCGTTCGTAAAATAGTCCCGGTGGTATTCAGACCCTAAACTTATTACCGGATTCGTCAATGCGATCTTTAAGTTTCCCAGCTGATCACAGCAATGTCAATAAAGAATAAAGGAGGGATGGGAAACAAAAACATACACCAGCTGATCCGGACATGGCAGGCATCACAAGAGAGTAATAACATATAAGGGTAATCACTTAGTCCATCCCCCATATTCGTAAATCTGCAAGTATTTATACTTATAATAAAATCACCGTTTTCACGCTATAGAAGATTTAAATAATCCGAATTGGAAACAGGTGTTTTATCAGGCATAGTCCATGTGTTGGGTATTACGGCTTTATTCTTCTCATTTCTTCCATTAATTATATACTGGTATAAGGGGCTTGCTGAGAACAAGGCCTATATGGTCATTTCCATTTTCTGGATGATCAATGCGATTATCTATGCGCCTGAGATTTTTCACTGGCAATGGTATGTAGCCGTGGATGAGGAGATTACCAAATATTATAACCTGTTTGATGCTCCGTTAATCCTGCTCGTCTTTTATTATGCTTTCGAAAAAAAGATCTTTCTTTTCATGATATTGTCTTTTATTGCTTTTGAAGCGATTGTGATTATACTCACCGGGTTCAATATGACTTCAAATGATATCATTATCGGGATTGGCAGCCTGCTTTGCCTGGGATTGAATCTTTGGGGTATCAATAAATACTTCAGGCAGATCAATCATACAGCCAGTGAAAAAGCATATATGTTTATTTTTGCGGGTTTCATTTTCTACTATGGTCTATGCGTTGATTTAATATACATTTTTAAATTCTTCCATTTCAGCAGGGCGCAGAAACAATATCAGAACTTGATTAATTTTACTGCAATGATATTATCTACTGGTCTGATATCTTACGCGTTTAGCAAATACGCAGGTCCTGATTATGATAAAAATGTTACTTATAAAGCCTGACAATGAATGTGACCAGGGTTCTTCCATCCGCGGTTGTACCAGTAGATCAGACCAGGCGATAAATCAGGCCATATTCCTGACACTTAATCGCTTAGAAAAGAGCTTTCCCGTTTGTGCTTTTTCGAAAAAGCAATTCTAAAAATTATTCAGGTTAAATACCAAATTACTAAATTATTTAGTAAATTGCAAATTAATAGTCCGGTCATTTTTATGAATACAGGATGGTCATGAATACAGCCAAATCAGATATTATCAAGCGTTTGAAAATGGATATTCTTCCATTGGAAGGTCTTAGGATATCTATGACAGGAGAAGCAATGGATGCGGGTCTTGGACTCATGAATCAATCTTTTCCACAAGGAAGTTTCCCATTGGGCGCAATACATGAATTTATCAGCGTAAGTCCTGAATCAGCTTCATCAACCCTTGGATTTATTTCCGCACTCGTTTCACCACTCATGAAAAAGGGGGGAGCGGGTATTTGGATTGGATCTTCCAGAAAGATTTTTCCCCCGGCTCTTGAACAGTTTGGAATTGAACCGGCCCGGATCATATTTGTAGATCTGCAAAAAGAAATGGATTTGCTGTGGGCAGCGGAGGAATCATTGAAATGTCATGGGCTTGCAGCAGTTATAGCTGAAATACCTGAACTCAGTTTTACTGCTTCCAGGAGGTTCCAGCTGGCAGTAGAGCAAAGTCAGGTTACAGGTTTTATTCATCGTTCCAATCCCCGGAATCTGAATACAAATGCTTCTGTATCCCGCTGGAAAATAAATCCTTTGCCGACTGAAACTTTTGATTTCTTACCCGGACTTGGTTATCCTCGCTGGAATATAGAGCTCCTTAAAATAAGAAATGGTAAACCTGGTGCCTGGCAGATGGAATGGTCAGACCAGCGTTTCTATCAAATCAGTAAGCCCATTTCGTCCATCATTCCGGAATCCAAAAGAAAAACGGGATGAGATGGCAAAAAGATTTGTTACGATATGGTTCCGTCACTTAAAGACGGACTGGTTCAGTATCCAGCAGCCTGCACTACGTTCCATACCTTTTGTGCTTTCTGTTCCTGATCATGGTCGTAAGGTTATTACGGCAGTCAATGAATGGGCACAATTAAAAGGTATTGAGCCAGGTATGGTTGTCGCTGACGCAAGGGCAATCTTTCCTGCATTGGAAGTATTGGATGATGACCCTGTATTATCTGAAAAATTAATAAAAGTCATTTCCGAATGGTGCATTCGATATACAGATATAGTATCACCAGATCCGCCGGACGGGATCATCATGGATGTGACAGGTTGTGCTCATCTCTGGGGTGGAGAATCAAAATATATCGGTGACATTTGTCAAAGATTAATAAATAAAGGATATAATGTTCGTGCAACTATAGCAGACAGCATAGGAACTGCGTGGGCTGTTGCTCATTACGGGGATAATTCTAACATTGTTGAAATTGGGAAGAACCTTGAATCCCTTCTATCCTTAACTCCTCCTGCCCTGCGTCTGGATTTGAACATAACTGATCGACTCCATAAACTTGGTTTGCATCAGATCAGGCATTTTATTAATATGCCGCGTTCCGCACTCAGGCGCCGCTTTGGTAAAAAACTTATTTTGAGACTGGA
Source organism: Puia sp. (assembly GCA_036496825.1). Taxonomy (GTDB): domain Bacteria; phylum Bacteroidota; class Bacteroidia; order Chitinophagales; family Chitinophagaceae; genus Puia. Next base: position 4,382 of record DASXKM010000431.1, read on the forward strand.
TCAGGCGCTGGGGAATGAAGAAGAACCCATCATTTCCATTCAACCCACCAAACCCTGGCGGGAAAGACTGCCCTGCCTGGAACCTATTGTTACAGCTACAGGATTAGAAATTGCCCTGCAAAGATTACTCGACAACATTTGCGTGCGAATGCAGCAGGAAGGAATGGGATTTCGAAAAGCGGTGTACTCAGGTTTCCGCATAGACGGGAAAATGGAAAAAATTGAAATCGGAACACATCGGGCCACGCATAATGCAAAACATCTTTACAAGCTTTTTGAAGATAAAATCTCAACGATTGAGCCCGGTCCGGGCATTGATCTTTTTATGATCGAAGCTTTAAAAGCAGAAAAGACTTCTTCTCATCAGGAAAAATTCTGGGATACAATTTGTGGTTTGAAAGATCCGGGATTATCAGAAATGATGGATAGGCTGACAAACCGGTTTGGAAATGCCCCCATCAGACGTTTTCTCCCTTCGGAACATTATCTGCCTGAAAAATCATTTAAAGAATCCGTATCGCTTGACGAAATATCCGGCATTCCCTGGAGGACAGGAAGGCCAAGGCCTCTGCAAATTTTATCGAAACCTGAACGTATTGAAGTGACAGCACCCATACCCGATTATCCACCCATGCTATTTCGTTATCTGGGAAAATTGCATACAATAAAAAAAGCAGACGGACCTGAGCGAATCGAACAGGAATGGTGGATTCAGGATGGCCCTCACCGGGATTATTATGCAGTGGAAGATGAAGAGGGTAAGCGATATTGGGTATTCCGATCGGGGCATTACCAGGAAAACGAAAAGCCCAAATGGTTTATTCATGGATTTTTTGCCTAAATAAATGAAGTATTCAGAATTACAATGCACATCCAATTTTAGTTTTCTACGCGGAGCTTCTCACCCGGAGGAACTGGTAGAAAAGGCTGCTGCATTTGGATATGCTGCAATCGCCATTACAGACCGTAATAGTTTGGCCGGTATCGTTCGGGCCCATACGGCTGCGAGGACAACAGACATACAATTTCTTCCCGCCTGCCGTTTGGATTTACTGGATGGTCCCGGTCTTTTAGTCTACCCGATAAATTTAGATGGATATTCGCAATTATCCGGATTACTGACAACCGGTAATCTTCGCGCAGAAAAAGGTGAATGTCATTTATATAAAACGGATGTATTTCATCAACTCAAAGATGTGAGACTAATTGTAGTTCCTCCGGTTGTATTAAACAGACAATTTGAATTTGATCCTTCATTCGAAAAACAGGCAGCTGTTTACAAAGACTTTTTTGGCGAACGTCTTTATCTCGCAGCATCGCGCCGTTATTTTGGAGATGATGCAAAACAATTGTTCCGTCTGGCCCAATTATCCTCCAGGATTGGCATACCCATGGTAGCTACGAACGATGTGCACTATCATGAATCAGCGAGACGCCAATTGCAGGATGTTCTCACCTGCATAAGGGAAAAGTGTACCATTCAAAATGCAGGTTTCAGGCTTCATCAGAATGCAGAAAGATATTTGAAATCTCATGATGAAATGAAACGTCTCTTTAGTCAGTATCCGGAAGCAATAAGAAATACGAAGGAAATTGCAGAGGCCTGCCGGTTTAATCTGAATCTGCTGAAATATGAATATCCGGAAGAGATCACAACGGGTGGAAGAACTACCCAGGAAGAACTCACCATGCTGGTGTGGAAAGGTGCAGAAGAACGATTTGGAAACAATATCACTGAGAAAACAAAAAATGCAATCCTTCATGAATTGAAATTTATCCGGGAAATGAATTATGCCGCCTATTTCCTTACGGTTTATGACATCGTTCGATATGCCCGGGATCAAAAAATTCTTTGTCAGGGTCGAGGCTCAGCTGCAAACTCCACCATTTGCTACTGTCTTGGCATTACATCCGTTGATCCTTCAAAATTCGATTTGCTATTCGAACGATTTATTTCTACAGCCCGAAATGAACCTCCGGATATTGATGTTGATTTTGAACATGAGCGTCGTGAAGAAGTGATACAGTATATCTATCAGAAATATGGTCGGGAACGGGCAGCCATTGTTGCTACGGTAACACAGGAGCGTCAGCGGGGATCTATCCGGGACGTCGGAAAAGCTATGGGACTTTCCATAGATACCATTAACCGGATTTCAAGTTCAGTCTGGGAATTCACCGAAGAATGGTTCGAAGGAAAGCGATTGACCGAACAGGGTTTGAATCCCGACGATAAATTACTTCAAAAAACACTCCTTTTAACACAGCAGCTCATGGGATTTCCCAGGCAACTCGGTCAGCATACCGGCGGATTTGTCATCACGAGAGGAAAACTTTCTGACCTCTGTCCGGTGATGAATGCCCGTATGGAAGACCGTACCTGTATTGAATGGAACAAGGATGATATTGATGCCATTGGGTTTTTAAAAATTGATGTCCTTGCATTAGGTATGCTCACCTGTATACGAAAAGCTTTTGACCTGGCTAAGTTACATTATGGACTAGACCTTACTTTGGCTAATATTCCGCCCGATGATCCTTCTGTGTATGAAATGATTTGTCACGCTGACACCATTGGTGTATTTCAAATCGAAAGCCGTGCGCAGCAATCTATGTTGCCCCGGCTGAAGCCACGTTGTTTTTATGACCTGGTTATAGAAGTAGCTATTGTACGACCAGGACCAATACAGGGTGATATGGTGCATCCTTATCTGCGACGGAGAAATGGAGAAGAGAAAATTGAATATCCATCCAAAGAACTGGAAAATATTCTTGGCCGTACATTGGGTATTCCGCTTTTCCAGGAGCAAGCCATGAAGATCGCCATAGTTGCTGCTGGTTTTACACCCAGTGAGGCTGATGAATTGCGTCGCAGCATGGCTACATTCAAAACGCAGGGGATGGTAACGAAATTTGAACAAAAATTAATCTCAGGCATGATGGAACGGGGCTATCAGCGGGAATATGCCCAACGTGTTTTCAGGCAGCTCGAAGGATTTGGCAGTTATGGATTTCCTGAAAGTCATGCGGCAAGTTTTGCCTTACTGGTATATGTTTCTTCATGGATTAAATATTATTATCCTGATGTATTTGCAGGTGCTTTGCTAAATAGCATGCCGATGGGCTTTTACCAGCCCGCACAAATTGTGATCGATGCAAGAAAGCACGGTGTGGAAGTTCGTCCGGTGGATGTGAATCATTCTGACTGGGATAATAAGCTGGAAGAAAAATCGGGCTCCTGCCATGCATTGAGGCTTGGTTTCCGTCAGGTAAAGGGATTAAGGGAAGAGGACATGCTGTTATTGATTTCCGCCAGAACTAAACTATATAATAACCTTATCGAAATGCGTGATGCGGGTGTTTCCCAGGCTGTATTGGAAAGATTAGCCGATGCCGATGCTTTCAATTCGATGGGCCTGGACAGGCGAAAAGCTTTATGGGAAATATCCACGGGTAATGATCAGCCTGCCGGGTTGTTTGCCGGAAAAATTTCTGATCCTTCATCGGGAGAAAATATTTCGTTACCTCAAATGAAAAAATCTGAACACGTTGTGCAGGACTATGCCGCCATGTCCCTTTCACTAAAAGCACATCCCGTTCATTTTGTACGTGAACAACTTGAGCAGCTGCACATACTAAGGACAGATGATTTAAAAATACATTCGGACGGGGACCTGGTTAAAGTAGCCGGACTGGTATTGGTCAGACAGAGACCAGGTACAGCTTCCGGGATATGTTTTATCACGATTGAAGATGAGACTGGCTGTGCCAACCTGGTGGTATTTGAAAACCTGTTTGATAAATTCAGGAAAGAAATACTTCAGTCGCGTTTACTGATGGTAGAAGGCAAACTTCAGGTAGAAGGTGAAGTGATCCACATAATCGTGCAGCGATGTTTCGACATGTCCCGATTATTACGCCGTCTCACTGAAGTTGCTGATAATGAACTTCCCATACTGACCCTGGCCCGTGCTGATGAAACATCTATTCCCGCTCATGCGCAGGAGGATGTTTTTCATAAGGGGAGGAACTTCCGATAGTATGGGAGTTTGGAAGAATGGAAGTATGGAAGTGAATTCACTAATTTTAACTATTTAAAAATACTGTCCGGATTTTTGATTCGGGATTGTCTTAATAAAATGACCAGCTCTTTATCGACATACCTAACAAAAAATATTAACGACATGGAAAGATTTATGCTAATCGTAAGAGAGGATCTGAAAAGAATTGGAAAGCTTGAAACTAAAGTTCGTTTTGCGGCGGGACCTGACATGACAGACTGGATCAAATCACTCATCGAATCAGGAAATTATATTGGAGGGGAACCCCTGGCGATCAAAGGCAGATACGTAACTCAAAACGAAGTGCTTTCAGACGGTCCGTTTATCGAAGCAAAGGAGGGTATCAGCGGTTATGATATCATCCTGGCTGAAAATATTGAACAGGCAACCGCGATAGCACAAAGCTGTCCAATGGTCATGCAGGGTTTTGCCATCAGGGAAGTAAGGCCCATTCAACCATTTATTTTTAAAAATAATGAACCAGTTTAAATCCTTTACCAACAGAAGATTCATGTGAGGTGGATAAAATAAAACGGGAAGCAGACATTTTCATAGATAAATTGTCAGCTAAATCCAGATATATCCTAATCAATTATTTGGAGAATGTTTTGATGATTTCATAATTGTATTCCAGCCCTTCATAAAAATCTTCTGCCCGGATTCTTTCATCTCTGGCGTGCATGCGAAAATCATCCACATCCAGAAAAATACCGGATATACCATAGGTTGGCATACCTGCTGCACGCAGATATTTTCCGTCTGACGCACCCACGCCCATCACCGGCAGAACCGGAATTCCGGGCCAGAATCTTTTGGTTACCTGTTCCACCTTATCTATAATTTCTCCATTTACAGGAGAAGCCGGTCCACTCTTCAATACCATTCTAACGGAGACGTGTATTCCAGTATCACCGAGAATCTGTACAATCCTGTTTTTGGCTTCGTCTTCTGTTACACCTGGTAATAGACGACAATTGACTGTGGCCTTTGCAGATTGCGGTAATGCATTAACCGAATTTCCGGCGTCTAC
>DASXKM010000432.1:0-9566 GCA_036496825.1 Puia sp.
CCGAGATAGCTCAGATCAGCATTTTCCAGCTTGTAGCCTTGTTCTTCGCTGATCACGAGTCCCTTTGTAAGGATCGCAATGTCCTGAAGCATTTCTTTTCTGCGGTCACCAAAACCGGGCGCTTTCACGGCTGCCACTTTCAGCGTTCCACGTAATTTATTTACAACCAGTGTAGCCAGTGCTTCACCTTCCAGATCCTCCGCAATGATGAGTAATGGACGGCCACCTTGTGCAACCTTTTCGAGGATATGCAAAATATCTTTCATGGCAGAAATCTTCTTATCATAGATAAGGATATACGGGTTCTGCAATTCGGCTTCCATTTTTTCGCTGTTTGTTACGAAATAAGGAGAAATATAACCACGGTCAAATTGCATACCTTCTACTACATCAACAGTCGTATCAGTGCCCTTTGCTTCTTCAACGGTAATCACGCCTTCCTTACCAACCTTCGCAAATGCTTCAGCGATCAGCTTACCAATGGTTTCATCGTTATTAGAAGAAATAGAAGCTACCTGCTGGATTTTTTTACTATCATTTCCAATAGTCTGTGATTGTGCTTTCAGATTATCAACAACCGATTTAACAGCTTTGTCAATACCGCGTTTCAGATCCATCGGATTTGCACCTGCTGCAACATTTTTCAGTCCTTCACTGATAATGCTTTGGGCAAGAACGGTAGCAGTAGTTGTACCATCACCGGCAATATCAGCTGTTTTGGAAGCAACTTCTTTAACCATCTGTGCACCCATATTTTCGATCAGGTCTTCCAGTTCGATTTCTTTTGCAACCGTAACTCCGTCTTTAGTAATCTGGGGAGCGCCGAATTTTTTTTCAATAACGACGTTGCGACCTTTTGGTCCGAGGGTGACTCTAACGGCGTTGGCCATAGTGTCCACGCCTTTTTTCATTTTATTTCGTGCTTCGATATCGAAGAAAAGTTGTTTAGCCATAATATTTAATTTGTGAATTTGAAAATTTGAAAATGATTTAAAAGTATGTTGTCAGAATTTCTATTCTGTTTATATACTTTCACAATTCCATACTGATTAGAATCTGGCGATGATGTCAGATTCCCTCATGCTCAGAAAATCCTGTCCTTCAAAACTTATTTCCGTACCGGAATATTTACCATAAAGAACTACGTCGCCTACTTTCACTACAGGCTTCTTGCCGTCCTCATCGATGTCGCTGATAGCAACTACTTCGCCGCGTTGCGGTTTTTCTTTTGCTGTATCAGGAATGATAATGCCGCCGGAAGTTTTTTCTTCAGCTGGCGCAGGTTTTACAAAAACTCTGTTTTTGGTCCCCGCGATTGGAGAGATCGCTAACTTTTTAGCCATGACTGTATCAGTTTTATTTTAATGAAAAGTTTAAAGTGCCCACGTAAGGGGCAGCAAAGCTACACTAAATACTGTACCAATCACGTCAAAATGCTTCAAATGGGAATACTTGTCAGTTTAATTGGTCTTATCTAACAATGTATTATAATGTGAAATGGCTAAATGACAGCTTTTGTCAGCCCTTGGTTATTCATTTACCCGGCCGGCGCCGATATAATGGCTTAAATAATATCCTTCACTCATACTACTGATTTGCACACCAGCTACGGATGCGTGTATAAACCGGTTATTATACAAATAAACACCTACATGCGTTACGCGATGCCCCTTCCCGTAGGTATGGAAAAAAACCAGGTCCCCTTCCTGCAGATCCTTTTTCGCTATTCGCCTGGTAGCTTTATACTGGTCTGCGCTCATCCTTGGCAATTGGTTTTCACTATAAACACTGGATAACAAAAGGGAAGAAAAGGCAGAACAGTCTATCCCCTGACGGCTTGTCCCACCATAATGATAGGGAACCCCATACCATTGATCCATAAAAATCAATAACCGTAAATTCGAAAGATCTTCGACTGGAGTATTGGTAAGAATGGAATACTTGAATTTCAGCTGATTATAGTCGTCTGTTCCAACCGGATGGGGCAACGGTTTTTCGGAAACAGGATCTCCTGTTCCGGTACCACCTGTTTTAACAGGAATCATCTGGCTGGATTTTGACGACGAATGGTTACCCGGATCAGTCGAAATATCCTGAATAAAAACCGGTTTCGGTTTCGTCGCTAAACCCTGGGAATTTGCAGAGGCAGACAAATTGTCCGGGCTGCGGGATGCCGGCCGGAAAACATTACAACCCGCCAGCTCGACGATAAGGAGTAGTAAAATGAACCGATTTTTCATTTTATTGTTTGATACTGGAACGGATAAAGATAGGCATTATTCGAAAAAATGCCACCTCTTTGGCCGGCCTACAGGGATTCACCGGATCAGTTATCCGCAAAGGTTTCAGTGCTACTGTTTTACCAATTATAAAAACAAACAATTTATGACATTAATAACGAACGGGGAGAACCTGTGCAGAGATATTTTAAGCCAGGCCGGCAGACCGGCTTTTTTCTTTGTTAATTGCATGTCCAACCTTCCACCCGATGCCTGATTTTTCCCATTTACATGTACATACCCAATACTCTCTGCTGGACGGAGCCGCATCGATACAGAGTCTTTACAATAAAGCTGTAAAAGACAAAATGCCGGCACTGGCCATTACGGACCATGGAAATATGTTCGGGGCTTTCAGCTTCGTGGCGGAGGCTTATAAACACAGGAATGAAGACGGCTCCCTGAAGGTAAAGCCGATAGTAGGATGCGAATTCTATGTGGTGGAAGACCGTGATAAGAAAACGTTCACCAAGGAACAGAAGGATGAAAGATATCACCAGGTTTTGCTGGCAAAAAATAAAATCGGCTATCAAAACCTGATCAGGCTCACTTCACTCGGTTATACGGAGGGAATGTACAGCAAGTATCCGCGAATTGATAAATCACTGATCGAAAAATATCATGAAGGATTGATTGCAACCACTTGTTGCATCGGCGCCTATGTTCCCCAAACGATACTGCATGAGGGTGAAGAAAAAGCCGAAGCGGAATTTAAATGGTGGCTCAACATTTTTTCCGATAATTATTTCATAGAATTACAAAGACATCAGATTCCTGAACAGGAAAAGATTAACCAGTTTCTGATAAAACTCTCGGGAAAATATAATGTCCCGGTCATTGCAACCAACGACAGCCATTATACGGACCAGGAAGATTACAATGCCCACGACATATTACTTTGTATTAACACCGGGGAGAAACAATCCACTCCGGGTTTTGACGATTTCGTAAACGATGAAGTCAGTTTGAAAAACCGGCGTTTTAAATTTCCCAACGACCAGTTTTACTTAAAAACACAGTCAGAAATGGCCGAACTTTTTAAGGATATTCCGGAAGCAATTGCAAACACGGGCCTGGTTGCAGACAAAGTGGAAGTTTTAAATCTGAAGAAGGATATCCTGCTGCCGGCATTCCCCATTCCGCCGGCATTTCAGATTCATACAGATAATAATTTGAACCAGTGGGAATACCTCAGGGATATCACATATCAGGGTGCAAAAAAAAGATATAGCGAATTGACGCCCGAAATAATTGAGCGCCTCGATTTTGAGCTGTTCACGATTAAAACCATGGGCTTCGCGGGGTACTTCCTCATCGTGGGTGATTTTATAAAGGCGGGTCGGGATATGGGTGTGTTCGTCGGCCCGGGCCGTGGTTCTGCAGCCGGCAGCGTAGTTGCGTATTGTATTGGTATTACCAATATCGATCCCATAAAATATAACCTGCTGTTTGAACGGTTTCTGAACCCCGATCGAAAATCCATGCCGGATATCGATACGGATTTTGATGATGAGGGTCGCCAGAAAGTAATAGATTATGTCGTCAAAAAATATGGCAGAAATCAGGTAGCTCAAATCGTTACATATGGTACGATGGCTGCCAAAATGAGTATCAAGGACGTTGCCCGGGTAATGGACCTCCCCCTGGCAGAATCCAATGCACTGGCAAAGCTTGTTCCGGATCGTCCCGGAGTCAGCCTTAGAAGGGTTTTACACGCTCCGCTAAAATCGAAAGACGGGGAAAAATCACTGGAGGAAAAAGAAGGTATTGGTGGTGACGACCTGGAACTGGTAAAGAAAATACGTGAAATCTATCAGGGAAACGATCTGCGCAGCCGGGTTCTTCACGAGGCTGAACGCCTCGAAGGTTCCGTAAGAAATACCGGGCTCCATGCAGCCGGTATCATTATCGCTCCGGAAGATCTGGCCAATATAATTCCGGTTTGTACGGCTAAAGACTCTGACCTCCTGGTAACCCAGATTGAAGGATCAATCATTGAGGAAGCAGGGGTTTTAAAAATGGACTTTCTCGGATTACGCACTTTAAATATCCTGAAAACGTCACTTGAACTGATCAGACAAAATCACGGTATCAGCATTGACATTGACCTGATCCCGCTGAACGATAAAAAAACATTTGAATTATACCAGAAGGGAGATACCATCGGAACTTTTCAGTTTGAAAGCCCGGGCATGCAAAAATACCTGCGCGATCTGAAGCCTGACAAATTCGATGATCTCACTGCCATGAACGCGTTGTATCGACCCGGTCCCATGGCCTATATCCCGGCATTCATCGATCGAAAACACGGAAGGGAACCCATACAGTACGATCTGGCTGAAATGGAAGAATATCTGAAAGATACTTACGGCATCACAGTTTACCAGGAACAGGTGATGCTTCTTGCACAAAAACTGGCAGGCTTCAGCAAAGGGGATGCTGATGTACTGCGAAAGGCAATGGGAAAGAAACAGAAATCCATCCTTGACAAAATGAAGAGCCAGTTCATTTCCGGAGCATCAGCGAAAGGACATGCGTCTGCTGCACTCGAAAAAATATGGACCGACTGGGAGGCATTTGCACAGTATGCATTCAATAAATCCCATTCCACCTGTTATGCGTATGTCGCTTATCAGACGGCTTATCTGAAAGCACATTATCCTTCTGAATACATGGCTGCTGTACTAAACCATCAGGGTAATATCGAAAAAATTACCTTTTTTATGGAAGAATGTAAACGGATGGGATTAAAAGTACTGGGACCGGATGTAAATGAATCCAAACAGGGCTTTGCGGTAAACAGTAAGGCTGAAATCAGGGTTGGACTGGGCGGATTAAAGGGCGTTGGTGAGGCCGCCGTATTTTCTTTGATTGAGGAAAGAGAGAAAAACGGTCCATATATTTCGATTTTTGATATGGTCAAACGAATCAATCAACGCACGGTCAGCAAAAAAACTTTAGAGAGTCTTGCCTATGCAGGCGCTTTTGATTGTTTTACCCAATTGCATCGTGCCCAGTATTTTCACATAGCTCCCGGGGATTCGGTGACGGGCCTTGAAAAAATTATTCGCTTTGGAAATGTGGTGCAGGCACAAAACGTACAACACAGTAACACCCTGTTTGGCGGATCATCTGCCGGTTATGAAGTGCAGTCTCCGAAGATCGGGAATTGCGAACAATGGTCGCTTACTGAACTGCTCGATCATGAAAAAGAAGTAACCGGCATGTTCCTGAGCGGACATCCACTTGATCATTTTAAATTTGAAATCAATCACTACGGAATACTTTCCCTCGCAGATTACAATGAAGTAAAGGATGCTGTGAGTTTGCAGGCTAATCCGGGAAAATCCTTCCGCCTGGCAGGACTCGTTATCGATGCACAACATCGCGTAACGAAAACAGGCAAGCAATTCGGATCTTTTACGATTGAAGACTATTCCGGAAAGTCTGAATTCATTTTATGGAGCGAAGATTATGCACGCTTTTCAAATTATCTGGAAAAGGGGAAAAATATATTCATGACCGGTTATTTTAAAACCAGGTATAACCGTCCTGAATTTGAATTCAAAGTTGAAAAAATGTTTTTGCTGGAAAGTATTAAGTCCCTGTTAACAAAACAACTGGTGATCGATCTTGATGCACGTCATTTAAATGATCAAATGGTAAAATTTCTGGAAAAAAATATCCGGAAACATCCGGGCAAAGCATCCCTGAAGTTTAATATTCAGGAATCTAAAACAAATGCTAAAATCAGCCTGTACAGCCTCGAAAACGGGTTTGAGATGAATGACGAAATGGCTGCCTTTTTGCAGGACTGTCCTGAGTTTGACGTTCAGGTGGTTACTTAATGAGAGGAATATGACATAATGGAATCCATGGACATCTGGAGACAAATTTGTAATACTGGACGCATATTGATAATGGAAAAGAAAATGAAAATTCTCGGTTGTCCGTCAAACGACAAAGAATTTCAGAAAATAGACTGACTTTTACATCAAATTAAATATATACATATGGCACTTGAATACACCGATGCAAATTTTCAGGAAAAGGTAATTGCATCTGATAAGTTAACGATCATCGACTTTTGGGCGGAATGGTGTGGCCCTTGTCGCGCGATAGGTCCTGTGATCGAAGAACTTTCTAAGGAATACGATGGAAAGATTAATGTCGGCAAAGTGAATGTTGACCACAATCCGCAGTTATCCGTGAATTATGGTATTACATCCATTCCCGCGATCCTGTTTATCAAGGGCGGAAAAGTAGTCGACAAACTGGTCGGTGCCCAGCCCAAGAGCAACTTTGTGAAAAAGATTGAAGCGCATATTAACGCTTAAAGCCAAAGGCTTAAAGCCTAAAACATATTCGTATATTCAAAAGCGTTTCTGATTGAAACGCTTTTTTACTTTAAGAGATTACAGCAATCCATTTGTTAAGATTTGGTAGGATTTCTTTTGTTTTAAGCTTTATGTCTTGGGCTTTAGGCTTTATGACTATTTTTGCGGACCATCTTGAAATATGATTAAATTTTTCGCATCCCTCCTGCTGATCATTACCTCTATAACAGCTTGCAGAGACTCTTCCGGTTCATCAGAAAATTCAAATACGACTGCAGAAACGACCGAAAACAATGAGGTGCCTGTAATAAACTATACCATACTAAACGTCCTCCCACACGACAAAGATTCGTATACTGAAGGTCTCCTGATGCACAACGGCAAATTATTTGAAAGTTCCGGTGCGACAGAAGGAAACGATAAAACAAGATCGATCTTCGGTATCGTCGATCCCGGCACTGGTAACATCGCGGTAAAGGCCGAACTGGACAGGAAAATATATTTTGGTGAGGGAATTACCATTCTGGGTGATAAACTTTATCAGCTTACCTGGACAAACAAAAAAGGATTCATTTACGATCTGAAAACATTTAAAAAAATTGGCGAGTTTACTTTTCCCAGTAAAGAGGGTTGGGGCATGACGACCGATGGCAGCAGCCTGATCATGAGCGACGGCAGCAGTAATCTGATCTATCTTGACCCGGTAACTTTTAAAACAAATCGTATAGTAGGTGTTACAGATAATAACGGACCTGTTGGAAATATAAATGAACTCGAATTTGTAAAGGGAAATATCCTGGCGAATATCTACCAGACACCCTATATTATCCGGATAGACCCAAATTCGGGAAAAGTGTTGGGAAAAGCTGACTTCAGCAATCTGGAGAAAGAAGTAAAACTCAAAAATCCGGATGTGGATTATATGAATGGAATTGCCTGGGATTCCGCAAAAAACAGAATTTATATCACCGGCAAACTCTGGCCCAATATGTATGAAGTGCGACTGAATAATTGAGCTTCAAGCTTCAGGCTTGAAGCGTGAAGCAGGAGGCATGAAGCAGGAAGCATTTTCAAATTTAATTTGCCCATCCATACATTTTCTACACTTACACATTCGTCACACTATTCCCGGGCTTTTCTCGCAACATAAATCAGAGAACTGCATTTCTCCTTATCTCCAAAGGCTTTCATATTGGAAACAGCCCCGCTGAAAAACCCTTTAGGAAGAGATACATGACCGCTTTTATATTTTTCACTTAGAAGGCTGATATAAAAACTGTCATACCACATCGGTATTATTTGTGTTAATTGAAATCCCGCAGCTGACAATAACCACCTCATGGAATCCGGTGAGAAATGATATAAATGGCGGGGTACATCATAAGCTGCCCAGAAAGATCCATATTTCATACCGTCAAAACTGGTATAATTCGGAACCGCAATAAATGTCTGTCCCCTGGGTTTTAAAATCTTTTTTATTTGCTGCATATATGGATACAGATTGTGCACGTGTTCCAGCACATGCCACATACTGACAGCATCAAAACTTTCCGGTAAAATTGTTTCGAACATCTCCGCAGGCAACAGACTGGTATTATGAAACTGCTGCGCTATTTCCCGCGCTTTGGCGTCTGGTTCAATACCCTGACTCTTCCACCCATGTCCATTCATGTATTGAACAAAAGCGCCCGTACCCGCACCGATGTCCAGATGATGCCCCATTTTTAAGCCGGTTGACTTTTCAATCTGGCGAAATTTGACGGATAATGTGTGATGCCGGACGGAATGATAAAGACTATTTATAATTCCCTTTCGCGTATTACTATGTGAAATATAATCTTCCGATTCATAATAAATACCGATTTCCTTATCCGAAGGTGCATTCTTTGTAAAACGCAGACTGCACCGGGGACATTCGAAGACTTCGAAAAATTCGCCACTAACCGAATGATCTTTCACATTCAATACGAAATACGTGTTCTCATGATTACACACAGGGCATTTAACGATCAATTCATCTGAAGGATTCATCAATGAAGGATTGATCCCGCTAAAAGCGGGATGAATTATTTTACCTGGATAGTCTGTTGATTACCGGTAGATTCTACGTTCCATCCCTTGGAAGAAAAATGAAACATAATGATCAGGGCGGCTGCAATGCCACCGACAAGCGCAACAAGCCACCAGAGTTTGTTGCCATGAATGGGTTCTTCTGCGAACCAGTCACTCATTTCCCTGCTCGACCGTTCGCGGTCTCCGACCAGCAGCATATGTTTTGCATTCGTGCGAATTACTTTTTCCGCTGGCACCTGTTGCAAAAAAGACGGATTTAATATAGAGGATTCGAAGTGAATGTCTCCCATGTCATCTTTTTTTAAAGTACCCAATCCCTCCCAGGGCGCTTCCCGGAAATAATTGAGACGATCACGCAGGGAATAAGCAAAATCATTGTATTGCCTTAATGCTTCATAATCTGAAATCTTTTGCTGCGCAGACAGATAGGCAAATAGATCCTTATCAGGAGAATCAAAAAATTTATCAAACCGAAATCGGTAAACCGGCGGATGTATGGTTCTTGTGCTGGCATCGATGGTTGCCGCCTGACTTTCCATACAAATAGTACCCAGGCCGGGTATCGGAATACTTTTATGCAAAAAAAGATATCTGTTCAGGATCGCGTACATAGCAAGATTTAAATGGGACTATCTTCCGAATGAAAATATGACACCCCCTAAGATATTAAATCCATACACAGAATACTGATTCCAGCGCTGATATTTATCGTTAAACAAATTATTCATTTGCAACCAGAGATTCAGCTGTCTGGCAATCCTGAATTCAACCCCGGCATTGATGTCAAACCCTCCGGTGGTGCTGGCAACCATCTTGTTTACATTGCGGAAATATCCCCCTTCAAAGGCCAGCAGGTCCGCCTTCAGCCAAAGGTCTT
>DASXKM010000433.1:0-11840 GCA_036496825.1 Puia sp.
AACTGCTAGTTTACTGCCTGCTAATAAAGTGAATAATGCCATCCAGGTACTTTTACAGGTCGCATTTTTCCGGGAAGCCGAAGACACCAAATTGGAAGTGCCTCTTTGTAATATATATGTACAGACTCCGCTGGAAAAATATACAATGGGTACATTTGCCCAGGCAAATGAAATCATTGATTCCGGAATTGCAGAGGGCAGAAGATTGTATCCTCAGTTAAAGAAACTGGCTGATTCACTGAACGCCTTATACGGGGATGAAAAAAATTTCAAAGAGCTGCCTGATTTAAAAAGCGTTAAAATATCTTCTTACGAAGTAAACGGGCTAAAAAATACAACGGGCGATTTTTTCATACACACTACGGGACTCCTGACAAACCATGTATATACACCGAGAATGCTATCTTATATGGTTCGCAGAGCAGGAGGAACACGCTACTATACCCGGATAGTTTATCATCTCGACCCACAGCCGGATCAATCGGCCAAGATTATTTTTGATGTAACGGAAAGCCCGTTGACCTTTGCGAAACTTTCGCTGCACTATAATCAGTTTACAGGTATCAGTGCAATTCTGAATATTACTTCCAGAGATTTTTTTACGCCGAACTCAAGAAGTTCGTTCACTCTGAATATCGGAGAAAATTTTCGGTTCAAGGCTGAACATCTTCAATACCTGGGCCGGGACAGGAAATTTGCGTTAAAATTATTTACGCAATTCGATCAGATGAACATTACCACGTATCATAACACGAAAGAAGCCGGATTATATAATCAGAATTATTTCCTGCTGGATGGCAGAATAGGTTATTCAACTAATCGCGATGTGACGATTGGTGTCGGAACGCGCTTTGAGTGGACTAGATATAAACCGTCTATAACTTCTGCGCTGGAATTCAAAGGAACAGATGATTTTCCGACCAGCTATTTCTATTTCAATCACAATTCCCTGGACCGTCCGGTATATCCAAAAAAGGGAGTCAGGTCGGAACTGGAAGCAGGCTGGGTTTACACACAAAATCCAAATCTTCAATTACACACAAATACTATGGATGCGGACACAGTGACTGTTAGCAGTCCCTACCCCAGAATTGTTTTTCATTTTGAAAGTTTTACACCATTGTCAGATAAAAGCACATTGTTATTTGCGATTCAGTCCGGAATGAATTTTCAGAAAGGAAACGTTATGAATCAGTACTCTATTGGAGGTCTCACGCATAGTTTTCATAACCAGATTACATTTGCCGGTTTACGTGAAGGTTCTTTTTATTCATCGAGTGCGGCTGAACTTCAGGCTGGTTTTCGATATAATTTTTATGGAAATTTATATCTGACCGGTCGTGCGAATGTGATGTTCAACAATTTCGTAAAAAATGAGAACAAGTTTTACGATACCCCGGATTTTTTATCGGGTTATGCATTGACATTCACTTACAATTTTATTCTTGGGCCGCTTGAACTGAGCGCTATGTATTGTGATCAGTGGAAACGGGTGATGGGATATGTTAATATTGGAATACCTTTTTAGGCTTAAGGCGTAAGGCATTTGGCTGAAGCCAAAATTAGATATAGAGAAAGAATTACATATGGAATATTTCCGAATTTCCATACTTCCATACTCTCATACTTGCATTACGCGTTGAGCTTTCAACTTATAATGTCCAGTATTTCTCTTTCCTTCGCGATCGCGCTGTCCTGCATTTTTTTTCCTGCTGCAACGATGGTGGCAATATTCTTGTCTGATTCTGATCCGGCAGCATTGATACACACATTCAGATAAGCACCTAAAACAGCGCTACGGGCACACACTGCGCCGACACCTGCGTCTGATTTCGAATTGCGGTTTCCCTCCAAAGCCATCGCTTTCAAAACGTCCATTGACTGCAGGGAAATTTTCATAACGCGAAATGGTACTTCAATGGCATGCAAAGTGGCTTCTTCGATTGCCTTTATTCTTAATTTTTTTTGTGTTTCTGTTGTTTTTGAAAGGGCTCTGGCCTCCATGATTTCTTCAAATGCCCGGGTGTCGGCGTCCACTAACGAAACCAGTTCCCTTTTGTATTCAGTTGCCTTTTCAGCCCAGTCACTGAATAATTCCCATTCATGCTTTTGTGCAGACAAATTCGCAACCATCGCTCCGAGGCCGGCACCCAGAGATCCGACATAAGCCGCCACCGATCCGCCACCTGGAGCGGGAGACTCACTGGCCGTTTCATCTGCAAAATCCGACAATGAAAGACGAATGAGTTTCTCATTCCCGGATTCCTTTAATAAATATTCTATAATTCTTTCCTCCGGTTTAAAAGGAGACAATTGATCCAGGCCCATGGTAATGATGGCGATACGGATCAGTTCTTTTTCGGAGACACCAGCAGAACGTTTTTGTTTTTTTAAGAAAAATTTGCCTGCATCAAGTAAAGACTGCAATGGAATTAATCCGACCAGTTCACTGCCCGTAACCCTTATGCCCCTGGCTTCTGCCTTGCGGCAAACCTCATCGAAAGCAATATGTATGGGAGTAATGGAAATATTGGTAAGGTTCATTGATATCTGTGCTATCCCATATTCTTTTATATACCAGCCAATAGCTTTCACCGATTTGAGAGAGCCCGGTATCATTACCGGCTGACCTTTATCATCTTTCACAACTTCTCCATGTACCGGATCACCTTCTCTCTTAACCCTCCCCGCTTCACGAACGTCAAATGCAATACTATTGGCCCTGCGCACCGAAGTAGTATTGAGATTTACATTGTAGGCAACAAGAAAATCCCGGGCTCCGATCACCGTAGCTCCTCTTTTTTCGTCAAAGACAGATGGACCAAAATCCGGTTTCCATTCCGGCTTTTTTATTTTTTCAAAAAAACCTTCATACTCGCCGGCACGTATAACCGATAAATTGCTCCGGAGTTTATCGCTTTGTGCCTCCTCATACAAATAAACCGGTACTGATAATTCTTTTCCAACTCTTTCTGCCAGTTTATAAGCCCATCGAACGGTATCCTCCATGGATATTCCTGATATAGGTATTAAAGGACAAACATCTGTGGCTCCCATCCTTGGATGTTCTCCTGCATGCTGACGCATGTCAATAAGCTCCCCCGCTTTTCGAATGGCAAGGAAAGCCGCTTCCACGACGGCTTCCGGGGGACCGACAAAAGTAACAACTGTTCGATTGGTTGCTTTCCCGGGATCCACATTCAATAACTTTACAGCTTCTACAGATTCAATTTCATTTCTGATTGCCTGAATTATCAACGGATTTCTGCCCTCACTGAAGTTGGGGACGCACTCAATAATGGGTGTCATATAACTGAATTGAAACGCCAATGTTAAGAAAAGAAAATCAATCCGTTTCGGAAAGCTGTCTCCGGGGGCGAATAAAATCAAGTGGCTTGTTCATAAAATAACGACCCAGAATGCCGAGAAATTCGGGATAGTCTCCAAGCTGTACTCCACGTGATCGGACGGCAACTATGAAAGCCAGTAAAAAGCTGACCAGGAAATTTAAGAATCCGATCGCCAGCACACCTATAAATATGATGATCAGATAAGTGACCGGAACATTTCTGATACCCAGTCCGTATAAAGCAATCGACACGTTGCCCGCAGAGATTGTGATATGACGGATATCAAAGGGTATTCCGATGATTTTACTCACAATCGAAGACATACCAAGCATAAAACCAAGAGCAATGTTTCCAATGATGGCTCCAGCGTTTTTCTCTATGAATTTCGCCCTTCGCGATCTTTTTCCAGGCGATGCACCGGCAAGCCACCAGGGATGATTCTTTATTCTTTCACCGATATGGCTATAAAGTATTTTATTCTGAACATAACCTGCAATGATGCCGCTCAAAAAAAGAAAAACACCGGTGTTACAGGCATATAATAACGATAGACTATGCCATGGATGCTGGCTTTCCAGCATGGCCATAGCCTTGTCCCCTTCCAGAATTTTTGTTTTTGTAATCAGGTCATATATCCACGCAAGAAAAAAGCTACCCGGGAAAACAAATAACAGATTGCCGATGAATGATGCAATCTGACTTCTTGAAACCCTGGCAACTGTGACTGCCAGATTATACAAATTCGGTTTAAAGGTATTTCCCTTGGTGTCAAGTGAACTGGCTACAGCACTGGCGGTAAATGCGGGTTGTTTGGTGGCCAGCGTTGATCCGGTTGCATCTATCGCTAAAAAGCCGATGCTGTAATTCATACTATAGGCAAGGCCATGCCAGAAGATAGGAAGCTCTATATCTGCTAAAAGATTTTTAAAGATTGATATAAATGCGGTAACACCGCCCCCTTTCATCGCACTCCACATCATCTGGTTGTATTCCTTTTGTGAAGACGTGATATAATGACTTCCTTTTGTCCCTTTGTGTTCAGCTATTTGATAAGCAACATATCCCAGCGATTGGGAAAGAAATGCGCGGATACTGTTTTTTGTGTTTTCATTTTTTACAAGCATTTTAAAAAATGAAATAAAGTTGTCTGAATTAAACTTTGAGTTCCCGTCCAATATATCTGTTATCAATTCTACCCGCCCCAGTTTATTACTGAGGATTAATAAAATATAAGTCTGGTGAATACTGGTTCCGCTATTGGAATGGTTTTGCCTTATAAAATCGATAGAGTCAATGCCGCGCCGGGCAAGCGATTGCAGTCTCTCTCCTACATCACTCAATTCGGAGTCATCATCGGCGATAAATGCCTTCTCGATTTTCCCGATCATCTCTGTTTGGTAGAGAAAAGGATTTTCATCAATATTCCCTGTAGCCAGATGTTGCCTTACTTCTTTCTCCAATCCAAGATTGGCAACCTGCACACTCAGAATTTTTAACGATTGCATCAATTGTAAAAGAATATGTTTATCATCGACCGAAAAAGTCAGTCCAATATTTTCAAATAAACGTTTCCATTGAACATGAGGAATCGCTTTCACCCACTGATAGTCATTCGAACGATAAAAAACTCTGTTGATTACATACAGGAAATCATTTTCATTTTGTAGTGCCGGGATTATTTTGTGTCGGAGACGACCAAAAAATTCCTGCCAGAAACCATTGGCCATCGGAATTCCGCTTTCGGTAAGGGCGGATGTCAGATCCGTATGAATCAGTTGGGAAAGCAGGGCATTGTGAAGATTGGACAATAATATCGGATGTTCGTCCATCTCCAGCAGGAGGACCTGAAGATTTTTAGCCGGGTCTTTTTTTTCATTGGTTGGCCTGATCGCGGAGAAAAATGAAATAAGAAATTCAAGACCTGCTTTTTTGTCATTGATATGAACTACGGTGCTGCGCCTTTTGACTGATTCAATAAAATTGGCCGGTTTTTTTTTACGGGAAAGGATAATGGGCATAGGCGCTGGTATAATACCCAATATACAAAGCTTACATGACGAAACGACCGCGTAAAATTACTTTGTCAATAAGATTAGTTCCGAAACGGTATGGCAGATAGGCCAGCGAAGGAACTGGTTTCGTAATAATGAGACTGGCTATTTTGCCTACGGCAATGCTGCCATATGAATTACCAAGGCCCATCGCGTAGGCACCGTTTGTGGTCGCTGCGTTCCAGGCCTCTTCGGGCAACAATTTCATTTGAATACAGGCAAGCGACACGACCATATTCATATCACCGGTTGGGGAAGATCCCGGATTATAGTCTGATGCCAATGCTATCGCCGCGCCGGATTCCAACAAATGTCTGGCAGGTGGAAATGGCATCCGAAGAAAAAAAGCGGCTGCCGGAAGTAAAGTGCAGATTCCTTTCCATCCGGATATTTTTATTTTATCAATATCTCCGGGAGTCATTACTTCCAGATGATCCATTGACAGGGCATTTAATCTGATCCCCGTTTCCACACCACCGATCGCATGAATCTGATTTACATGCATTTTTGCCTGCAATCCAAAATGCATTCCTGCTTTAAGTATAATTTCGGATTCTTCCGGATTGAAAAACCCTGTTTCACAAAAAACGTCAATATAGTCTGCGAGCTTTTCTTTTGCGATGACTGGCAGCATTTCATCTGTGATCATCCTGATATAAGCTGCATGATCTTCCCGGAATTTCATGGGATAAGTATGTGCCCCGAGAAAAGTAGATTTTATTTCGACGGATGACTTTTCCTTCAGCCGGCGGATGACCCGCAACATTTTCAATTCACCGTCTACCGACAATCCATAGCCGCTTTTTATTTCAACCGCCCCGGTTCCCAGTTTCGAAATTTCCTCCAGTCTGTTCCAGGATATCCTGAATAATTCGTCTTCCGGTGTATCGTTTAATTTCTGTACACTATTTAATATGCCACCACCTTTTCTATTGATTTCCTCATAACTAAGTCCGTTAATCTTGTCAACAAATTCCTGTTCACGGTTTCCTGAAAAAACCAGATGTGTATGACTGTCACACCAGCTGGGCATTACCAGTCTGTCGCTGCAATCTATTTGGTCAGCAGGGGGATTGGGCAAATCAATTTTCAGGCTCTCCATTTTGCCATAGCCTGCAATTTCATTTCCTTCTATTAGTAACCATGCATTTTTGATGGCAGGGAGTTCAGCCATTTCTTTCCCATAAAGCGTACCGCTGTCTTCACGGACGTTTACGAGTTGTTTAATATTTGTCAGCAGTTTTTCCTGCATTATAATCCTAGTTTGAATTCCGCCTTTGTTTTATTCGCCAGTTCATAACCGGCGTCTGCATGACGGATCA
Organism: Puia sp.; assembly: GCA_036496825.1. GTDB lineage: Bacteria > Bacteroidota > Bacteroidia > Chitinophagales > Chitinophagaceae > Puia. The sequence goes on from DASXKM010000433.1 coordinate 6,724, forward strand.
CACCCAACCCCGGATCATTACGCAACACCCGTGATAGACGGGCTGCTGCAGCATCTGTTCCATCGGCTACGATCACCATACCGGCATGTATGCTGTATCCCATTCCGACCCCCCCTCCGTGATGCAGACTCACCCAGCTGGCTCCTCCCGCCGTATTTACCAGTGCGTTCAAAATGGGCCAGTCTGCTACAGCATCACTTCCGTCCGGCATTGCTTCCGTCTCCCGATTGGGTGAAGCCACGGAACCGGTGTCCAGATGATCTCTGCCGATGACGATGGGCGCGTTCACTTTTTTTGTGCGGACAAGTTCATTAAAAGCCAGACCGGCTTTTTCCCTTTCTCCCTGTCCAAGCCAGCAGATCCGGGCAGGTAATCCCTGAAACGCGATTTTTTCTTTCGCCAGCTTCAGCCAGCGTTGCATAGAATGATTTTCAGGAAATAATCTGACCATCAGTTCATCTGTGACGGCAATATCCTGGGGATTTCCACTGAGGGCAGCCCAACGGAAAGGACCTTTACCCTCACAAAACAACGGACGTATATATGCCGGAACAAAGCCTGGAAAATCAAATGCATTTTGAAGTCCTTTTTCGTGAGCCCGTGCACGTAAATTATTCCCATAGTCGAATGTAACCGCCCCTTTTTTTTGGAGATCAAGCATCTTTTCTACATGCAATTTCATGGACTCATACGCCAGCTCCAGATATTTGGCAGGATTTGATTCCCTTAAAATTTTTGCTGCTTCCAAAGAAACCTGATGTGGCCAGTAACCGACTAAAGGATCATGGGCAGAAGTCTGGTCGGTCAGGGTATCCGGAATGATATTTCTTCCTAATAGTCTTTCGAGTAAATCCACAGCATTACAATGAACGCCGATGGAAAGAGCCTCGTTATTTTTTTTTGCCTGCAATGCCAGATCGATGGCTTCATCAATATTCTGCACTGCGAGATCCAGGTATTTTGTTTCAAGTCTTTTTTCTATTCTCCACCATTCCACTTCGGCAATCAGTGCCACGCCGTCATTCATGGTGATGGCCAATGGTTGCGCCCCGCCCATTCCACCCAGGCCGGCCGTAACATTTAATGTGCCGCGAAGGGTACCATGGAAATGCTTATCAGCGGCGGCAGCATAGGTTTCATAAGTTCCCTGGACAATTCCCTGGGAACCTATATAGATCCATGAACCGGCGGTCATCTGACCATACATCATCAGTCCTTTTTTTTCGAGTTCATCAAAATGTTCCCATGTCGCCCATTTGGGAACCAGTTGTGAATTGGAAATAAGTACCCTGGGCGCATCCGGATGTGTTTTCATCCTGGCTACCGGCTTGCCGCTCTGTATCAGCAGAGTTTCATCATTCTCAAGAATTTTAAGATTGGCCAGGATATCATCGAGTGCTTGAAAATTCCGTGCTGCCTTTCCCCTGCCTCCATAAACAATTAAATCATCAGGACGTTCTGCTACTTCGGGATTCAGATTATTCAGCAACATGCGATAAGCTGCCTCCTGAATCCAACCTTTGCAATTCAATGCAGACCCTGTTGGCGTCTTGTATTTGAACGGGTCATATCGTGAAATCGTCTTTTGCATATATCATAAATTAAACTACATCCGGTTTATCACAAAAGTTCCGGTTCAAATTTAGTAATGAATCATCGTAGTATTATCGGAGAATCGGAGTATCCGTTTGTGTTTCGAAACAGATTACAAATAAAATCCCGGCTGATAATTAATTCAGTGCAAATTCTTCGTAATTCTTATTGAGCAATGTTCCCTGTGAAATAGCGAAAGAATCTGCTGCACGAATAAAGCTGAATGATTCAATCATAGTTTTTATTTTTCGGATATCATCCGCGAATATTCTGTCTTCGTTGGCGAATTTAACCTGTTGCCTCACGAAATCATGTGCATATTCCAGAATGGAACTGCTCTTCAGGGGCCTGCGGAATTCGATCGCCTGGCAGGCTGTCAACAATTCAATCGCCAGTATATATTCCAGATTTTCCAACACCATTTCCAGTTTTCGGCCACTAATGCTTCCCATACTTACATGATCTTCCTGCCCCAGGGAAGTTGGGATACTATCCGCGCTGGCGGGAAAACAAAGTGTTTTATTTTCTGTGACAAGTGCTGCCGTCGTATACTGCGGAATCATAAATCCGCTATTCAAACCTACATCATTCATTAATAAGAGCGGAAGACCCCATTTTCCTTCTAATAACAAATAACATCTGCGGTCCGATATGTTACCTGCTTCAGATGCTGCGATGGTCGCATAATCCAATGGAATGGCCAGCGGTTGACCATGAAAATTTCCGCCACTAAGGGTATCGTCGGCAGAAAAAATCAACGGGTTATCTGTCACAGAATTTAATTCTATATTGGTCAGTTCTTTTAAATGAAGCCAGGCATTCCGGGTCGCACCATGCACCTGTGGCATACAGCGCAGTGAATAAGGATCCTGCACCCGTCCGCAATCGATATGACTTTGCATAATTTCTGATCCGGAAAGCAAATGACGCAAACGCTGGGCCACCAGTTGATTTCCCTTGTATGGCCTGAGTGCATGCAATCTTTCGTCAAAGGGTGATTTGGTTCCGGTCAGGGCTTCCAGACTCATCGCTCCGATCTAATCAGCTGATTCCAGACAAAAATGCATTCTTTGCAAATTGGCAACGGCATAGGCAAGTATAAATTGAGTACCGTTGATCAGGGCCAGACCTTCTTTAGGACCAAGCTGCAATGGCTTAAGTCCCCGTTCCGACAGAATATCTGCGGTGGCAGTTATTTTTCCTTTTATCCAAACTTCTCCCAAACCAATAAGCGGAAGAAAAAGATGGGCCAGTGGCGCCAGATCTCCCGAAGCACCAACAGAACCTTTTTCAGGAACCACGGGGCAAATATCCTGGTCTATAAACCAACAGATCCTTTCCAGCGTTTCAACCTGTATGCCTGAATACCCCTGTGCCAATGAGTGCACTTTGGTAATCATCATAATCTTTGATAAGAAAGGGCTGATTGGTTTCCCCACACCCACACTATGACTTTGTAATATTTTATGCTGGAGTGTCCGGGTGTCTTCAGCCGATATATGTGTGTTGGCTAGTACGCCAAAACCCGTATTGATCCCGTATACTGTTTTATCATCGGAAACAATATCAGACACATGTTGCTGGTTCCTCCGGATTTTAGTCAGCGTTTCTTCTGATAAAACACCCTGGATAGTTCCTTCAGCCAGCTGAATGACTTTTAATATCGTCAGTATTTCATTTCCATACCGATATTCCATTTTCATTGAAGTGATTCTTTTTTATTCGGATATTATCAGATGGAAAATTAAGTGATATAATGAAACAAAAAACCCGGCTAAAAACCGGGTTTGAAATTTCTTAACTGTGGTGTTTATATATTTCGTAAACGACTACCAGTTTAGGTCGTTTGGTGGGATCAGATACTTTGCAACTGGCAAATGACATACTCCGGTAAATTTCTTCTGTTTTGCCCTGAAGCGCAAAGCCGTAATTGTTGTTATTTAAAAGATCGTTTACCAGTGCAGTCACATCGATATTCAGCGCATCATTATTCCAAACCGTTGTGGAAGCAGGGATGGATGACTCATTCATCGCAACTGATGTTGGTCTTGAATTCCAGGTAACGCTATCAGGGTTCCAGTCAGTTGTCAGGCGTTGTATCCAGACTGAATTATCGATACCGACAGAATTACCCTGAGGAGCAGCCGTGCCAACACTGATGCCATAAAGGGAAAGATTAGCCGATATAATCGTGGCGCTATCGGGCATTCCGTCCAATGCAATAAATTTAAGGTAAGTTCTGGCTACACCCGTACCTCCGCCCTGCGAGCCGTAAGTCCAGGTTCCTACGTTGATATCGGGATTGGAGTTAAGATTGAAAGTAGCATATAGATCACTTGTGACAAGCGTATTCTGACTTTCGTCCGGACCCGGTTGTGAGGTGAGGGTAATGGTCAGCGTGTCACCGTGATATAGAGTGTCTGTTTTATTTAGTGTATCAGTTTTACGTATCGTAACCGTATCTGTTTTATGCAGGGTTACTGTATCATGTATCGTTTGGGTTGTTTTTGTGCAATTAGTCATGCTGAACATGACAAGCATACCACTGCACAATATTACAATTAGGGTCTTCATACGGGAATGTTTAAGGTATTTAGAGTAAAAATATACTTATAAGGGTGAATTTCAAATAAGCTACCCCTCTTGATAAGCGTTCTTTTTGCGAGAAATCTCATTCATTTACAACGCTTTATAAAAATATGGCCTGTTTGAGAGAATATGGTGTGTTTTTGACCACAGATAAGTCACGTTCCGGCTGAAGCCTTGCAAATCACCAAAGCTATAAGTTCTGGCAGATTTAGGGAGAAGAAAAGATATTATGACCCCCAGAAAGAGTATCGGTATGGTTATGCTGTAAATGCATAAATCAAATAAAAACCAAAATATTCCGTATTGCTTTCTAATCCTTACCATATTCGAGATAATAATCTGTTTGCCCTTTTTATCATACAAATTGTAATATCCTTTACCCGCTGATGAAAACGCTTCATTTGAAGAAATACCCTGCAGGTGAAATACTTTCACGTTTCCAAACAGGCAAAGTTTTCCGGTTTTTTTTAATCTTGCACACCACTCGGCTTCCTCCGCATACAAGAAGAAATCTTCATCCATAAGACCCGCTTTCATGATGGCCGATCGTTTTACCATTAGAAACGCTCCGTTAATCCAATCCACCTCTGTCAATGAATTTGAGTCAGCAACATGAGGCGCCTTAACGGAAAACAGATTCCCGAGGGCCTTTATAAATTTCCCGGTATAGGGTAATGGAAGAAGATAATTAAGTCCGCCAGTTACAAAATAGTTGCCGGAAATCTGAGGGGAAGAATCCTCATTCAGGAGTTGAACCCCGCAAGCGACATAATCCGAAGCAGCGAACTGGTGATAGCACTTATCAAGAGAATTTGAAGGAATTATGGTATCCGGGTTTAATAATAAAATGGTGTCCGCTCCGGCCTGCCTGATGCCCGTATTGTTGGCCCGTGCGAATCCTGCATTGTAACGCATGTCAATCCATCGGATACCCG
>DASXKM010000434.1:0-2811 GCA_036496825.1 Puia sp.
AATCCGGTTTGAATTTCATCACCGATAAACAAAACATTTGCCTGTTTACAATATTCGTATGCCTTACTAAGGTACCCTTCATCCGGAACTACAACACCTGCTTCCCCCTGAATTGGTTCTATAAGTATCGCGGCAACATCCTTATTCTGCAAAGCATTTGCCAGGGCGTCCAGGTCATTGTAAGGTATCAAATCGAATCCTGCCATAAAAGGACCGAATCCGGTGTAAGAAACCGGATCGCTGCTAAACGAAATAACAGTACTTGTGCGTCCGTGAAAATTATTTTCAAACACGATAATTCGGGCTTTGTTTTCGGGAATCCCCTTTCGTTCGTATCCCCATTTCCTGGCGAGCTTAATGGCTGTTTCCACAGCTTCCACACCGGTATTCATGGGTAATACCTTGTCATATCTAAAATACTCCGTGATAAAACGGGCATACTCGGCAAACTGATCGTTGTGAAAAGCCCGCGAAGTAAGCGTGAGTTTTTGTGCCTGCTGAATCAGGCTTGCTATGATTTTTGGATGACAATGACCCTGATTCAATGCTGAATATCCGCTCAAAAAATCATAATATTTTTTACCATCCACATCCCAAACGTAAACACCCTGTCCACGGGAAAGTACAACCGGTAGCGGATGATAATTGTGTGCGCTAAATTGATTTTCTAGTTCCAGATAAGAAGCTGTGGTATGAGAATCTACTGTAGTCATTTGCATAAAAAGTAAAAATTAAAAAGATATGAGAGAAGAATCAGAAAGGGGAAATGCAGTTGGTATAAAACTTACCTTCTTCGATGATTGAGTAAATCGAGGTTACCGGAAAGTACTGATATGGCAGGAAGACTTGTAATAAAACAAATATACAAAAAAGCTGAAAATGAAAGCGATAAGCTCAAAGCTTTTTCACTTTTGCCCTTTATTTTAACTATGGAATCGTGGATTGTGTCGCATTTTCGAATATAATATCCGGTAGGCATGCCTTATTAAAAAATGCGTAGATAGTGGATCCGCTGCCTGTCATAGACGCATAAAGTGCGCCTGAATTATATAGCTGGTGTTTTATCAACTGAAGCTGGGGATACGCTTCAAAAACGGGTAATTCAAAATCATTTGAAATCGTGTGAACCCAGTCTTTAACAGGATTTGAAATCATTTCTTTCAAACTATATTTAGGAAGGGAAGGATGGATTTTGGAAAAAGCCCATGCAGTATTAATCCGGATTTCGGGATGAACCAGTAGTATTGAATATTCTGAAAGATTCAGGGACAGTGGCTCTAATATTTCACCTTTCCCGGTTGCAAAACAGGCTTCGGATTGAATAAAAAAAGGGCAATCACTTCCTAAGTCAGAAGCAAATCCCGACAATTTGCCCGGAGAGATATCCAGATCAAAGAATCGGTTTATCAATTGAAGGATTTTCGCCGCGTCCGATGATCCACCGCCCAGGCCGGCACCTGGTGGAATAGCCTTATGCAGGTGGATTTTCAGAGGTTCTAAATTTGGATAATACTTTTCAAGTAAGTTATATGCCGTTAAAACAAGGTTGTCACTTTCCTTACCGGGAATATTTATTCCCGTCTGTATAAATATATTCTTCTCAGAAGGAACAATCTCCAGTGCGTCCCGGATAGGAATCGGATAAAAAACAGTCTCCAGATTGTGATAACCGTCTGATCTTTTTGAAACAATGGACAGTCCAAGATTAATTTTTGCGTGGGGAAAGACGATCATCCTGTCCTGCCTTTTCTTCGTCGGTTGATTTCATCGCGAATTTTGATGGCGCGGATATAATCCTCCTGCTCAAGTACTTCTGACAGCAGGGTATTCAGATCTTCGAGAGATAGTCCGCCCAGGTCTTCCTTTGCACCTCCTTCTGTTGTGACAGTTTCCTTGGGTTGTTTTTTCTTGCCGGCACTATCTTCCATCAAAATTCCGGCGCTTTCTATAATGTTCTCATAAGTATAAATCGGACATCCAAATCGGACAGCAAGCGCAAGTGCATCCGAGGTTCGGGAGTCAATTTCAACCGTATCATGTTCACTGATGCAAATCAGTTTGGAGTAGAAAATACCTTCCTGAAGGTCTGATATAACAATTTCCTGCAAATCGATGGAAAAAGCGGTCATGAAATTCTTCATCAGATCGTGGGTCAGCGGGCGGCTGGGATGCATTTTTTCCAAGGCAACGGCGATAGCCTGCGCTTCAAATCCTCCGATGACTATGGGCAGGCGCCGGAGACCATTGATTTCACCCAGAACTACAGCATACGAGTGCGTTTGAGTAATGCTGTGAGACAAAGCCACGATTTCCAATTCGATCTTCTTCATAAAACGGATCCGCCCGTCGGGCAATCATTCAGTTTTTCGTTAAAAGGGCAAATATAAAAAACTAATCCCTTTAAAATCAGATAATCCTCCCGGCCTTCATCCGGTTTCAGGGATATCTGAAGAGAATTATGCCACGCCTTTGAGTTTTTTAACCGCCTGGATCAGTTTGGGCAAAACTTCAAATGCATCTCCGACAATTCCGTAATCCGCAGATTTAAAAAAAGGTGCTTCCGGGTCCTTATTGATGACTACAATTACTTTGCTGCGATTAACACCAGCCAGATGCTGTATGGCCCCTGAAATACCAACTGCAATATAAAGGTTTGGAGCGATGGCAATTCCCGTTTGTCCGACATGTTCATGGTGTGGCCTCCAGCCTGCATCCGCTACCGGCCTGCTGCAAGCTGTGGCCGCGTGAAGGAGCTTTGCCAGCTCCTCTATCGGGCCCCAGTTTTCAGGACCTTTCATCCCTCTGCCACCA
>DASXKM010000435.1:0-3370 GCA_036496825.1 Puia sp.
GGAATCTTGGAAATGTTATGAAGGAAAGCGCGACCACGGCTCTGACCTATCTGCAATCCAATGCGAAGAAATATGGCCTCAATCCTGATGTATTTGCAAAGAAGACCTTGCATATTCACGTACCGGAAGGAGGCACGCCAAAAGACGGTCCGAGTGCCGGCATTACCATGATGACTTCACTGGCGTCTGCCATTACGGGGAAAAGGGTAAAACCATACCTGGCGATGACTGGTGAGATTACATTACGCGGTCAGGTGTTACCGGTGGGTGGAATCAAAGAAAAAATTCTGGCAGCCAGACGAGCGGGAATCAAAGAAGTTATTTTATGCTGGCAGAATGAAAAGGATATCAGCGAGATTGATTCAAACTTTATCAAAGGTTTGAAATTTCATTATGTCAAGAATATGCAGCAGGTGCTGGACCTTGCACTTACTTAAACCAGACTGGAAGTCCGAAAGTCCGAAAGTCTGGAAGTCTGTTGTGAAGAAATGATTCAAATCCTGCTTTAGTTTCCAGCTTTTCGCGTTAAGCTTTATTAACAGCTCTTTCACATTAAAAGTTTAAACCATTGGAATTTCCTTACGTTATATATACAAACACAAAGATTTTCATGTTGGTTGTTTTAAGGGTTAAAAAAAGTTCCTCCATGTCTATGGAGGAATTCTTGTTTTAAGCCTAAAGCCTAAAGTCTAAAGCAGAACTTAAATCACTTCTTCACAACAGACTTCCAGACTTCCAGTCTTCCAGACTCTCAGAATTCCACACTTTGCTTTTCGCTCTTAAATGCTTCCATGGCATTTAACCCCAGCAGATTAAACATTGCATTGTCTTCTTCAAAAGAAGGATTCGGAGTGGTAAGCAGTTTATCGCCGGCAAAAATAGAATTGGCACCGGCCATAAAACAGAAAGCCTGTTCAGGTATACTCATTTCAGCACGGCCGGCACTTAATCTGACCATGGATTTTGGCATCAATATCCTGGCAGTTGCAATCATTCGGACCATATCCCATATGTCCACCTTTGGATTATTTTCGAGAGGAGTTCCCTTTACCCGGACCAGCGCGTTGATCGGTACGCTTTCGGGATGCTCAGCCATAGTGGCCAGGGTTTGCAGCATATTTATCCGATCCTCATGTGCTTCACCCAACCCTATGATACCTCCGCAACAGACACTGATTCCGGCCCTTCTCACATTACCCAATGTGTTTAATCTTTCGTCATATGTCCGGGTGCTGATGATTTCATTGTAATATTCGGGAGAGGTGTCCAGGTTATGGTTATAAGCATAGAGCCCGGCATTTGCCAACCTGGCAGCTTGTGATTCGGTGAGCATGCCCAGGGTGCAGCAAACCTCCATTCCCATCGCATTGACTCCTTTTACCATTTCAATCACCCGGTCAAAATCCCGGTTATCTCTTACTTCACGCCATGCAGCCCCCATACAAAAGCGTGTGGATCCTGCCAGTTTTGCCTTTTCTGCATATTGTAACACTTCGTCCGTCTGCATCAAAGCATGCACTTTTACATCGGTGCTGTACCGGGCTGCCTGTGGACAATAGGAACAGTCCTCCGAACAACCACCGGTTTTTACCGAAAGCAGCGTACAAACCTGGACTTCAGCCGTATTGTTATAGGTCCTGTGAACTGTAGCTGCCCTGTAAACCAGCTCCAATAAAGGGGATTCGTATATTTCCTGTATCTCTTGTTTTGTCCAGTTATTGCGGATCATTTCCAGAATTTTGATTAAACAGATTATAAATGGTAATTGAGATTCGTTTTTGGTGTCAAAGAAAGCAGGGTTTCATACATCAGCCGTATGGTCTGTTCAATATCATTTCTATTGAGCATTTCAACTGTCGTATGCATATATCTCAGAGGTATTGAAATCAGGACGGAAGGACAGCCCTCGTTTGCATACGCAAAGGAATCTGTATCTGTTCCTGTACTTCTGGAAACAGCGCGAAGCTGTACCGGTATATCTTTTTTTGCGCTTATATCCCGCACAAAAGACAGGAGCAGGTTATGCACGGCTGGTCCGAATGCGAGAGAAGGTCCTTTGCCACAGGTAATATCTCCTTCAATTAGTTTATTCATCATCGGGGTGGCGGTATCGTGTGTTACATCCGTAATAATGGCCACATCGGCTTTAATCTTGCGGGCGATCATTTCCGCACCCCGCAATCCAACTTCTTCCTGAACCGCGTTGACGATGTACAGGCCGTAGGGCAGTTTCTTTTTATTTTCCTTCAGCAGTCTTGCCACTTCTGCGATCATAAATCCGCCGATCCGGTTATCGAAGGCCCGTGCGATTAATGTGTCATAAGCCAGTTCATCAAACCCGTCCTGATACGTTACGACCGACCCGGGATGAATGCCCAGCGACTCAACATCTTTTCGATTGCGTGCTCCGCAGTCAAGAAAAAGATTTTCAACTTTTGGATGCACTTCCTTGGCATCCGCTCCAATACGTGTATGAATAGCCGGCCAACCGAATACTGCTTTTACGGGTCCCTTTGTTCCGTGGATGATGACTCTCTGTCCAGGTGCCACCTGATGATCCACACCACCGTTTCTTTTGAGATACATCAGCCCTTCAGGGTTAATATAATTGACGAACCAGCTAATTTCATCCGCATGCGCTTCGATTACCACGCGGAATTTTGCATCGGGATTTATTACACCGACGGCTGTTCCATATGCATCCGTGAACCAGGAATCAACATAAGGTTTAAGATATTCGAGCCATATTTTCTGACCACCACTTTCAAATCCAACGGGTGAGGGTGTGTTTAAATATTTTTTCAAAAAGATAAGTGAGGCGGGGGGCAGGATAGTTTTTTTAGGACTGTTTCCGGAAACGGCTTTGGCCATGAAGAGAATTTAGGGCCAAAAATAATCAAATTGGCAGTATTGCCATCAGCAATGCAGAAAGCATCATTAATCCATCCAAACCAAAATAATAGAGATAATCGGAAATGCTAAGTTTTGCAGTCTTGTAAAGACAAACAAGTATAACTCCTGGAATCAATAAAATCAACACTGCGATCATTGAGATACCTGAAAAGAGAAGGGCAAGGGTGAAAATAAAAAATGCGATTACAGAAAAAATAAATAACCTGTTTACTCCGGTTTCGTCAAAATAATTGACAATGGTGCGGATTCCCTCCAGTTTGTCATCGGCCCGGTCACGATAATCAAAAACAATGCAAATCGCATAAACGAGGAAAAACCGGCTTGCGGCAAACCATTTCATCTGGTGATTATAATGATGCAGAAGACCTGAAACGAATACCGGGAGTATCGCTGTAACATAAGTCCATACAGTGGTCAGGAAAATGGTTTTTCCTATAGCTACCTGTTTGAGAAACCT
>DASXKM010000436.1:0-2752 GCA_036496825.1 Puia sp.
CGGACTCAGCCGCCTGGTCGGAGGCATACATTACAGGACGGATTGCGAGGTTGGGCTTTCGGTAGGAAATAAAGTTGGCAGTTACGCCATATTGAAGGCGCAAAACGATGGTGCTAATTAAATCTTTATATGTTTTAAGCAATTAAGATCCTTCGATTCTTCGCGGGATCTTCATAAAATTAAAGACAAAATCTTTACAGCTCAACGAAACTGTACTTTTTTTTGGAATGCGTGAAAGAGCCTTAAAAATTTTTTACAAGAAGATGCAAACTTTAAATAACAATCAAAAATTACATTTTACACTGCGCATTGCGGCTGCCATGTGCTTTATCGGCCACGGTGCGTTTGGCATCATTACAAAAGCCATCTGGTGTAATTATTTTGCCCTTTTCGATATTGATAAAGTGCATGCTTATCGATTCATGCCCGTGCTGGGAATGGTGGATATTCTGTTGGGTATTTCGTTGCTGTTGAAACCTTTTCGTTTCTCGGCCGTCTGGCTCCTTATCTGGGGAGTTACTACCGCTTTCTGCCGTCCTCTCGCCGGAGAACCTTTCGCAGAATTTATCGAAAGGGCCGGAAACTTTGGAGCACCGCTCGCGCTGCTGGTTTTGGCAGGCGGAATAAAATGGAATTTTAAATGGCTTTTTTCCGCCATTAACCCGGACGAACCGGTGAGTGAAAAATCCCTCATCCGGGTGAAACTCATACTTCGTTTTACCGTATTTCTATTATTAACGGGTCACGGCTGGTTGAATCTGATACAGAAACCAGGATTAATTAATCAGTATACTGCTCTCGGATTTTCAAATCCTTTGAATGTGTCCCTTCTTGCCGGAATATTTGAAATCATGGCGGCCATTGCCGTTTTGGTCAAACCGGTAAGACCGTTGATTGCAGCATTTTTTATCTGGAAAATGGGAACCGAGCTATTCTATCCTCATTTTGAGATATTCGAGTGGGTTGAACGGGGCGGAAGCTATGGAACGCTTCTTGCATTATGGCTTTGCCTGGATCCTGTTCGCAAAAAAAGAATGGTGTTGCAAAACAAAGAACATTTTCCGTTGACCGATAACGGATAAATATAAAGTTTCTAATCAATCGTCATAAGCAATAAAATCCCTGCGATTCTTCGCGGGGATTTATTTTTTTGCCTGCTGCTGACAGTTGCGGATAACTGAAAAACGTACCTTTAGTATACATTCAGTTCCCCCGATGAAGTCCCCTTATCTTCTGCTGTTTTTGCTTTTGACTTCATTTGCAAGAGCCCAGTTCCTGCAGCCCGCGACACCGGATAAGATATATGGTGAGCTTTTCACAGAAGTACAGTTGAAGAAAGTATTTTCTGACGAAAAAACTTTTGTGGATTGCATCCCGAAAAGGAAAGCCGTTGATATCATGTATGATTACGGAATTCAGAGAGGGCCGGGTTTCAACCTGAAGAAATTCGTAGAAGAAAATTTTGAATTACCACAGGAGATTAAAGTCGGCAACAAATGGGATTCAGCACATGATGTAGCAACACATATCAAAAAAACATGGCCCGCTCTGAAAAGAAATCCTGACGGGGAATCGGAGAGTAGTTCGCTTCTTCCTCTGCCCTTTCCTTATATTTTGCAATCATGGAATTCCCGGGAAATACATTATTGGGATTCGTATTTTATTATGCTCGGACTGAAGGAAAGTGGCGACATAAAGACCATCCGCGACATGCTGAACAATTTTGATTATCTGATTAAAACCTATGGCCATATTCCCAGCGGAAACAGGTCCTATTATCTGGGCAGATCAGAACCACCGTTCTTTTCCTGTATGGTCGAATTACTGGCAGGCATTCAGGGTGACAGTATTTACCAGCGTTTTCTTACTTCCATGGAAATGGAATATGAATATTTTATGGAGGGAGCGGATAAACTCAAGGCCGGCGACGCATACAGACATATTGTGCGAATGAAAAACGGGGATTTGATGAATCGTTATTGGGACGATGGTATGGTTCCCAGACAGGAGAACTGGCGGGAGGACTATATCATCGCGGAAAAATCAGGCAGAAATAAAGTGGAATTGTACAAACACCTGCGGGCTGCTGCTGAAAGCGGCATGGACTTTAGTCATCGGTGGTTTCCGGATGATAAAAAGATCACAGATATTCAAACAACCGATATCTTACCTGTAGACCTGAACTGTTTAATGTACCATTTGGAGTGGACCATCGCTAAAGCCAAACAAATAAACGGAGATGATGCGGGCGCCAAATTGTTTCGCAAAAAAGCTCAACAGAGAAATGCACTGATCGATAAATACTTCTGGAATAAAAGTTTGTCGTTTTTTACTGATTATCAGTTCAGAACACAGATTCAACTGAATATTATCAGTCCCGCCGGCATATATCCTTTTTGTTTTATTAATGAAAAACCTGACTACATGAGTTTGGTTGGCAAAAAAGTCGCCACTGTTTTAGAAGCGAGACTTCTGAAAGAGGGTGGCTTCGTAACCACTGAATATATCACCGGGGAAAAATGGGATGCGCCGTATGGCTGGGCACCGTTGGAATGGATGATGATATGGGGATTGGACAGGTGCGGTCAGAAAAACCTGGCTGCACTGGCCGCAAAAAGATGGATAAAACTTAATACTGATATTTATAAAAATACCGGTAAACTAATGGAGAAATATAATGTTACAGATATTACAAAGAATTCCGCTGATACAGAATATGGAGACTATGACGGATTTGGGTGGACGAATGGTG
>DASXKM010000437.1:0-1931 GCA_036496825.1 Puia sp.
TCCCTTAATAACGGCATACTCATACAATGAAAACCGCCCCGCGCACGAGACAACTCGGCAGATGGCATTAGTATTATAGTATCTTTTATCAGATCCGCCTTCAATGTTCCATCTTCCAGCTGTCCGATTAAATCGTGGGCATGTATAATTTCAAATCCATTTTCTTTAAACGCTTCGATCGTTTTATCGTTCCTGTCATATCCCAGAACAACTCCCTCCTTCAGGGCGAGCAGATTACAGGAATCGGTCCATTGTTCCCGGGCGTCAAATGGAAATTCGTTATTGCCTGAATAAATAAACTTCACTTTGCCAGAACATTGCAGATCCACTTTGCTGATTTCCGTCAACAGGTCTTCGAGATTATCATAATAGACCGGATTTTCAATATCCTTCTTTTTAAATTGAATGATCTTTAATTTCTCGTCTTTCTTTGATCCTTCCAACGCCCTTTGAATTGAGTCCTCGTTTTCATGCTTCATGGATTTTTTGGAGAAAACGCCTAGCATCACCCATGCATCCTTTCGAATCTGGGTGAAAACGGTATCAATATGCATATAGTCCCTTTTCTTGGGAATTTTTACCACTGTAATTTTTTTGACGACATTTTTTTCAAATAATAGCTGTATCGCCTGGTGGGCTGCTTCCATCGTCGTACGTTCACTTACACCAATCAGCAGGTGGTCCTTTGTAACCACCATAACATCGCCGCCTTCCAGTGTAACTTTCCGGTCATCAGATTCCTTTGGTAATAGAAAATGATGATAGCCGTCATTGAGTTCCAGAATATTATCCTGGTATTCCCTAAAAAAGGGGTGATTAAAGAAAATATATTTTGCAATCAGTGCTTCTCTTGTCCTTGCTTTTTTGGCTGGCTTATTCAGCAGGACAAATTCATTGATAACAATCCCTATATCGCGCGTAAAAATAAAATTAGGTATCGGTGCGAATAACATTCGGCCGCCTTCAAGGGTGCCGGTAATAAATGTTTTGGCCAGCGCTATCGGATTGAGTCCAAGCAGTTCTTTCTGCGTATCATAGGAGCAGTTCTCAATGGCACAAACGGAAGCCGCCAGTTTAAGACGTATTTCGAGGTCTTCCAGAATTTCCGCAAGCAGCCACTGAAGTTCAATCACTTTATCTGAACGAAAAAAATCCCGGTGCTCGGGTTTGTAAAAATTTCTTTTATTTTTCTCCGCATCGATCGCTTTGAGTTTACCGAGAATTAAATCGGGATCAAGAAAATATAAAAGCAGTTTGATATAGAAATCGTACTCTTTTTTTCTGATTGTATCCAGATGAACGATATCTTCAAATAACCAATCCTGGGCCTTGGAAGGAACTACTTTCCCCAAGCCACTATCCGGACTATGCACCAGAAGACGTCGAAGACGACCAACTTCGGAACTTACTTTAATATGCTGCTGAGTTTTGCCCATATCGTTTTTATCGAAGTGTTAAAGATAGCTAAACCCATTTCGTGTTCAAAACCTAACAGTTGTTAGTTTTCTCACGGTAATTCTGTTATTTTTGCGGCGACTATATTTTTTATTATGGATTTTTCTTACACGGAAGAGCAGTTGGCCATCCGACAGGCCGCAAGGGATTTTGCCAGACAGGAATGTTTGTCAGGTGTTATAGAGAGGGATGAACATCAAAAATTTCCAAGGGAGCAATTATTAAAGCTTGCGGAATTGGGATTTCTGGGTATGATGGTTTCACCCGAATATGGAGGCGCCGGCATGGATACGGTAAGTTATGTGCTCGCCATGGAAGAAATCAGTAAGATAGATTCCAGTGTATCGGTTGCAATGAGTGTAAACAACTCTCTCGTTTGCTGGGGTTTGCAGGCATACGGATCAGTTTTTCAAAAAGAAAAATGGTTGAAGCCACTGGCGGCCGGACAAAAAAAAGGCGAATTGTATATAGGGGCC
>DASXKM010000438.1:0-3365 GCA_036496825.1 Puia sp.
TGGGATGATCAGGGCCGAATCTGTTTTTAAGCGGTCCCTTACGGCAGTTGGAATAGCGATGGTTCTGCTGGTCGTCGGCCTGATGATTACGCTGATCATTGAAGCGCTGCCATCGATGAAAAGTCTTGGGTTCAAGTATCTGTGGAGCAAAACCTGGGATCCGGTCAATAATGTGTATGGTGCCTTACCGTTTTTAATTGGTACGCTGCTCACCTCTTTTCTTGCACTGATTATCTCCATTCCATTTTCATTTGCCATCGCCATCTATCTGGGAGAATATAATCCCAAGGGCTGGCTTTCAAATTTTTTGAAAAATACGGTAGAATTGATTGCGGCGGTTCCTTCGGTGATTTATGGATTCTGGGGACTGCTCGTACTCGTACCAATTGTTCGTTCACTGGAAATGAAAGTGGGTGTATTGCCCTATGGGATCGGGATATTTACTGCTTCCCTTATCCTGGCAGTGATGATTATTCCATATGCGGCTTCGCTCGGACGTGAAATGATCAGGCTTGTACCTTCACCATTGAAAGAAGGCGCATATTCACTGGGCGCAACCCGGTTCGAAGTGATAAAGAATGTTATTCTTCCCTATACCAAATCAGGATTATTCGCCGGCATCTTACTCTCCCTGGGAAGAGCCCTGGGAGAAACCATGGCAGTAACCATGGTGATCGGAAATACCAGCATGATCCCCGACAGTATTTTCGGACCCGGTAATACGATGGCCAGTGTGATCGCCAATGAATTTACAGAGGCAGATCATACACTGTATCTTTCCGCATTGATTGAATTAGGGCTGGTGTTATTTATAGTCACGGTAATCATCAACATGATTGGAAAGCGAATTATCAAAAGATTTACGAACGAATAAAATATGAATGCAAACGTAAAATACAGGGTGGGAAAAAGTAAGATTGTACAGGGCGTTATTTTCTTTTTTGCATTCCTCATAACAATTCCGCTCATCCTGATCATTCTTTATATTTTTAAAGAGGGGATAACCAAAATTAACTGGGCATTTCTTACTCAAATTCCGAAGCCGGTTGGTGAAACAGGAGGTGGAATTGTGAATGCGCTGATCGGCTCCATTCTGATCGTATTGACAGCTTCGGTGATCGCTATTCCCATCGGAATTCTTGCCGGCATTTATCTGAGTGAAAACAGAACCGGACGACTGCCGTATTGGTCGAGACTGTCAGTAGATGTGTTACAGGGCGTGCCTTCGATTGTAATTGGTATCGTTGTTTATTTCTGGGTTGTAAAACCCATCGGCACATTCTCGGCGCTGTCGGGAAGTGTTGCATTGGCCATTATGATGTTGCCGATTTTAATCCGGTCAACGGAAGAAACTTTGAAACTAATCCCCTTTTCTTTAAAGGAAGCAGGCCTTGCGCTCGGCCTTCCCTATCATAAAGTAATTCTGAAAGTGGTCGTTCCCTGCGGCATCAGTGGAATTCTGTCAGGAGTTATGTTATCCATTGCGCGCATCGCCGGAGAAACGGCGCCCCTTTTATTTACTGCATTCGGAAATCCTTACCTGAATACCAACCTTACGAAGCCGATGCAAAGTCTGCCGCTGATGATTTTCAACTATGCCACCAGTCCATACGACGAGTGGCATGACATGGCCTGGGGGGCTGCGTTGATCCTGCTCTTTACAGTATTGCTATTAAACGTTATTACAAAGCTGACAACAAGAAGATGGAACGTACAATTATAAGAAGCAGGAACTTCAATGCATATTTCGGAACCAATCATGTGGTGAAAAATGTAAACATTGATATTCCGAAGAACAATGTGGTCGCCGTGATGGGACCTTCAGGTTGTGGAAAGACCACGTACCTGCGATGTATAAACCGGATGCACGAATTGATTCAGGGGGCAACTTCCAGCGGAGAAATGCTGTTGAATAATGAAAATGTGTATAACATGCATCCCATCTTCGCAAGACTGAAAATCGGGATGGTTTTTCAAAGGCCGAACCCATTTCCCAATCTCAGTATATATGACAATGTGATTGCAGGATACAAGTTGAATGGTATGAAACTTCCGAGGGCTGAAAGAGATCAGAAAGTGGAAGAGTCGCTTTCCAAAGCGGCGCTCTGGAAGGAGGTAAAAGATTCGCTGCATAAAAAGGGAACTTTTCTTTCCGGCGGTCAGCAACAGCGTTTATGTATCGCGCGGGCCATCGCCATGGAGCCGGAGGTTCTGTTACTGGATGAACCCACCTCTGCACTCGATCCAATATCCACTTCCAGCATAGAGGAACTACTGCATGAACTAAAGAAAAACTATACATTGGTCATTGTAACGCATAACATGCAGCAGGCGGCCAGGGTAAGTGATAAAACAGCTTTCTTTTATGTGGGCGAACTGGTGGAGTATGACGATACAAAAAAAATGTTTACCAACCCGTCAGATCAGCGCACGCAGAATTATATAACCGGAAGATTTAGTTAGGCATAACCATAACCAAGATATCATGTCACAATTAGAGATAGAATTAAAGCAGCTGAAAGTGGAGATCATCAATATGTGGAACCTGGTGCATTCGCAGGTAGTAAAGTCGAATGTCGCCATGGTGAATTTTGATAAAAATCTTGCACGTGAAGTAGTGAGCAGGGAAAAACGGGTAAACGGTCTGGAATTAAAGATTGACCGTGACTGTGAAAATATATTTGCGCTGCTGACACCGGTGGCGGTGGATCTTCGCTTTGTGCTGGCGGTTTTGAAAATCAATTCCAACCTTGAACGGATCGGGGATATTGCAGAAGGTGTGGCGAAATATATACTGAGTGCGGATAAGCCGTTCAATCCGGAACTTCTTCGGATAACGGAAACCATCGCGATGTATGACGAGGCGATCAATATGCTGGAAGATACGCTGACCGCTTTTGAAAAAGAAGATACCCAGCTGGCCAGGAGTGTATTTCAGAAAGATGAATTCCTGGATAAGATCAATATTAATGCGACCAATGCAACCTGTCAGTACCTGTTGTCGCATCCGGAGGATGCCTACCCGGCACTCATCAATCTGTCTGTCATCAGAAGACTGGAAAGAGTCGGCGACCAGTCAAAAAATATCGCCGAAGAAACGATTTTTTATGTAGAGGCGAAGGTGTTGAAACACGGGGAAGCATAGTTAGAATGTGGCGAGTGTGGAAGGGTACAAAATGTAAAGAATTCAAAATTAAATTTGCAAATGACAATTTGCAAATGTGAAATTTAATTCCGATTCGGTCATTCTTTCAGACCTTTCGACGAGGTGAGCCTATATCGTTTTGTTGCAAAGCACATCCCACATTTACAGATTGTCATTTGCAAATTTAATTTTGAATTCTTTACATTTTGTACCCTTCCAC
>DASXKM010000439.1:0-1969 GCA_036496825.1 Puia sp.
CAGAGGGTCTGTTAACATTACGATCGACTCCGTTCCCGCACATCTCTATGAACTATCAAAATATAAGGATCAACCCGTATTTATTTATTGTTCGCACAGCCAGCGATCCAGACGGGTAAGCAAATTTCTTGCAGAAATCGGATTTAAGAAAATTTACAATATCAACGGCGGCATGACCCTGCTGAATGAATCGGATGCCTCCGATTTTCCTTATAAAGATAAAGTGCTCATCACCAACCTGGCCTATAAAAATATTGATTCCAAAGATGCTTTTCATTTAATAAAAAACACGCCCGATCTTGTCATGATCGACATCCGCAGCAAGGCGGAATTTGCTTCGTCAGACAGCATACAACAAAACAATATCGGTCACCTGAAAAACGCGATCAATATCCCCCAGGAAATATTTGCAAAAAAAATAGACTCCTATCAGATTTCAACAAACAGTCCGGTACTGCTATATGATCTGAATGGTTATAACAGTATGGATGTGGCAGATATATTAAGAGCCCGGGGTTTTAAAAACATTTACAATTTGTTTGAAGGCCTTGAAGGGATAGAAAGTGATCACCGGCTGACGAAAAACCAGGTGAATGAACTTGTTACGGGAGCACCCGCCTATGAAATGCTGGATCCGGTATCATGTATAGATTTATTAAGTCACCACCCCAACCCGGTCATCTTTGATACAAGGCCCGCCGATGAATTTAATAATAAAGCCAGCATGGGTCACGCCAATCTGGGTCGGATGAAAGGAGCCATTCACCTGACTTCTCCGGATTCACTGGAAAATATTATCTTACAAAAAGACAGGTCAACTTATTTTCTGGTATATGGTTCGGGTTCTGACTCCGGCGCGATCCTTTGCCGGGAACTTGTGAAAAAAGGATTTCCGCATGTTTATTTATTAAGCCGTGGTCTGTATCAATTTGTATGGTCCACGGCAAATGTCGAAAACTGCAAGACAGGGAAACAATTTCTTACCGATCATGAGGGCCTTTATTAAATATTTTTATCGGGCCTGAATGGAAGAATTAATTACTTATGTTGCTTCGCTTTTTGTCGGATTGTCGCTTGGCCTGATCGGTGCGGGAGGATCGATATTAACAGTGCCCGTCTTCATATTTATATTAAAAATGGATCCCCTGACTTCCAGCGTTTATTCCATGTTTATCGTTGGAATCAGCAGCCTGGCGGGTGGTATAAAATCTATAATCAATAAACTGGTTGACATAAAAACAATGTTCCTGTTCGGCGTCCCATCCGTAACGGGTGTGCTTGTTGCCAGAAAATTTATTTTTCCTTCTATTCCGGAACAGATATTTTCCCTGGGGGGATTTGAAGTATCCAAAAAGATACTATTCATGTTTTGCATTTCCACGCTGATGTTCATGGCTGCTGTCAAAATGCTCCAGGCGGCTTCCCGGAAAACAGAAACCCTGCCTGATGAAAAGAATGTAAAATCACTATACCTCATCATACAGGGATTCATTGTTGGAATCATCACCGGTTTATTCGGAATCGGAGGCGGATTCCTGATTGTACCTGCATTGTATTTCTGGAATCATTTGCCTATGAAGAAAGCCGTGGGCACTACCCTGCTCATCATTGCCATGAATTCACTATTCAGTTTTTCAACCAGTTATTCCGGAACTCCGATCAACTGGAACCTGTTGTTCAGGTTTTCTCTGGGTGCCATCATTGGCATTCTGATCGGCACCCGGATCGCCGAAAAAATCTCCGGCAATTATTTAAGAAAAATATTCGGGTGGTTTGTAATGGCGATTTCTTTTTATATCGTGATAAAACAATTCACCTTTCATACCGGATAATTTATCCGTACACATCATTCTGCATTTATCGAAGACAGACGCAACCTCCTTTTCTGAAGCCACGTTTTATATTCAAACCTCACAACCTCTGCGACGAGCATACAACGACCGGCTGACTATTTCTGCTTTTTTATAAT
>DASXKM010000440.1:0-4254 GCA_036496825.1 Puia sp.
ACGCGATAAGTAACAAACAGGAATTTTCATTCGGGATCATGCAAATGTGCGGAGGCTGCAGCCAGGTTCCTGTGGTTGATGGTGCAAAACTATTTTATCCTTTGTATTTACATAAACAGATGCAGACCGAAAATGCAAAGGATTGGACCATAGATGGAATATGGATTCCAAATTATAATAGTCCTTTTTGGCTCGCGGCCTGGAAATCATTGAATGCGGCAGTCAACAAACATATTATGAAAGGTTCTTTCAATGGAATACAGTACAAGGACATTATTCATTATATAGATGTAAGAGGTTACGGAAATTATGGAGAATGGACAAATAACGAAATCCCTGCCTCACCAGCTGATATAGCAACCGTTGAAACACTTGACAGTATCATCAGCTTCACGGTTCATCAATATCCCGCTTTTCAGTGTGTGGCCATGGTTGCCACTTTTGATGGGAATCAGCTTCACAATACAATGATTCCACCGGCTGTTGGATTTTATGCGCTTACAACGTCGAATCAGGCCGGATTGCTGGGATGGCGGCGGGACAACTGGGGTTGGACGGATAGCTATTTGTCACGATGGATAAACGCGAACCCCACCGTTTATAATGGTTATCATTTTGATACAGCGATTAATAATCGTTATAAATATGCCCCTGTTGTAGGTGAACCTGCCGATCTGGGTTACGCCTTATATAGAGGGAAACCATTTGGAGATATGCCAAGACAAATGAAATACTTTCATGTGAATAGTTTTGGTAATGGTAACCTCGATAAATCGCTGGGTAACCCCGACGCACTGAATAATATCCGCACTTCATCGAAATTCGCAGGATATCGATTGATACTTACAGAAGGTAACATGAGTCAAAACCTGAATACCGGGACCGGATTTACGATTAACATGGGATGGCAGAATATGGGTGCTGCGCCGGTATATGAAAACTGGAAAGTCATTTATGAATTAAGAAATGCAGCCGGTGCAGTCATTTGGTCCGGAACCTCAGCATCTGATCCCCGAAACTTTTTACCGAATGAAAAAGTAAAATCAATAATTGATCATTTTGAACTGCCCCCGACAGTTCCCAAAGGGAGTTGCAGTTTATACTTGATAGTCAGGGATCCTCAGGGATACCGGCAGCCGCTTCCATTGGCGATTTCAGGGAGAAATGCCGATGGAACTTATCTGGTAAGGAGTAATATCCAGATTGGTATTTCAGAAACTCAGCGGAAAAAGTAAATTCTTTATTACAAACATTCTTCTGCGGATATATTTTACCGGAATTAAAATATTGGCTTCAATTATACTTTGGAGATGATAAAGAAGCCGGGATGAATTTCGTATAAATACGGTATGCAAACGGAAGTGTTTTTACGTTGTAGATCTGGCCTTCATAGGGTATTTTTAAAGTGATTTTTAATCCAATCCTATCAAAATTTTTACTTATGGAAACTGTCATCGATTTGCTCAAAGCCGTACAGCTGAACATGCTGCAGGTCTTGATTGCCGGTTTTTTTATCTTTTCAATGGGCTATTTGATTGCCATGAAAAAAGTGCGGAAACTAACTCATGAAATTTATGGTCTGCAGAAGGATGTCCTGGATCTGAATGAAGAGTTGTTATACGGAATAAATGGAAATCTCAGCGAGACGCCTGTGATCGGGTTAAAATCCGAGAGTATGAAACAAACCAAATTAGCTAAATAACTTTTCGCTTATCGCCAACTTTACACTTTTTTCCTCTTTAATATGTCAATACAAACAGCCAGACTGGATTGCCAGTCCGGAATGTAAAGACCATAATCTTTTTTGATTTTTGTCTTATCCAGCAATGAGTATGCAGGTCTTTTAGCTGCTGTAGGAAAGCCTGAACTGGATATAGGCAAAACCTGGCATGCACTGTTTGTTCTTTTCTTTATTTCCTCAGCGAAAGCAAACCAACTGGTTTCTCCCTCATTACTATAGTGATAAATGCCCGGAATGAAATAATTTGTTTCTAACATTTGCATAACAGCGCCTGCCAGATCTCCGGCATAAGTCGGCGAACCAATTTGATCCTGCACTACATTAATCGAATCACGCTCGTTCATCAGGCGGATCATGGTTTTTACAAAATTATTGCCATGCGAAGAATATACCCATGAAGTTCGTATTACCTGTGTAAGGGGATTGTTTTGCAGAACCAGCTGTTCTCCTTCCAGCTTGGAGGCTCCATAAATATTGATGGGATTTGTCTTTGCTTCTTCTTTTAAAGGAGTATCTGAATTCCCGTCAAACACATAATCGGTTGATATATAAATGAGTTTTGTGGAGGTCCCCGAAAGAACGGAAGCAATTAGGCCGGGTGCTGTTCCATTGAGCAGGAAAGCCCTTTCCTTTTCCGATTCGGCTTTGTCAACTGCCGTATAAGCGGCGCAATGGATAAAGATATCGACAGGATTCTCTTTAAGCCATGCCGTCATTTTTTCCGGCTGATCCAGAGGAAAATTTTCTCGCGATAAAAATGTGAACTGAAAGCGGGGATGCTTTTCGGAAATCCGGATAAATTCAGCGCCCAGCTGTCCGCTGCTACCGGTTACCGCTACCCGAAGAAAATTGGCATCCTGCATATTATTGATAAATAAATTCTCTGACAGAAGGGTTGAAATCTGGTAACTGCGCATCCTTTTCGGAAATGAGCGCTTTCTCTTCTGGAATTTTCCAGTCTATATTTAATTGACGGTCATTATACCGCACACCGGATTCACTTTGCTTATTATAAAACTGGTCACATTTATAAGCCAGTTCCGCCGTTTCGCTAAGCACAGAAAAACCATGTGCGAAACCACGTGGGATAAAAAGCTGTTTTTTATTTTCGGACGAAAGTTCTATACTGAATGATTTGCCGAATCCAGGCGACCCTACGCGCAAATCAACAACCACATCCAATATTTTACCCAGAATCACCCGAACCAGTTTCGATTGCGCATATGGCTCTCTTTGAAAATGTAATCCACGGATAACACCAAAGGAAGAAAAAGACTGATTATCCTGCACAAAGACATTGAAAATGTTATTCTCATGAAATAACCGTTCATTATAGGATTCAAAGAAAAACCCGCGATCATCGGGGAAAACCCTTGGTTCAAAAACAATGACACCGGGCAGAGGCGTTGTTGTGAAAGGCATTATTTGTGGTATTGTTTTTCGTAATAATTTTGGTATTCGCCCGAGGTTACCTGCTTTACCCATTGTTCATTTTCCAGATACCAGTCTATTGTTTTTTCCAGTCCTTCTTCAAATTGAAGAGAGGGTTTCCATCCTAATTCATTGTTGAGTTTCCGTGCATCAATGGCATACCGCATATCGTGTCCCGGCCGGTCTTTCACGAAACTGATCAGTTTTTCCGATTCACCCGGTTCACGGTCCAGTTTTTTATCCATCATGCGACAAATAAGATAAACGATATCCAGGTTTTTCCATTCATTCAGGCCGCCTATATTGTATTTTTCTCCGGTTCTTCCCTTGTGAAAAATGACATCAATCGCCAGTGCATGGTCATCTACATATAGCCAGTCACGAACGTTTTCTCCCTTGCCATATACAGGTAACGGACGTTTATTTTTAATATTATTGATCATCAGTGGAATCAGTTTCTCCGGAAAATGATGAGATCCATAATTATTGGAACAATTGGAAATGATAACGGGAAGACCGTAGGTATGATGATATGCCATTACGAAATGATCAGAGGCAGCTTTCGATGCTGAATAGGGGGATCTGGGGTCATAAGCTGTTGATTCGGTAAACAAACCTTCTTTGCCCAGTGAGCCGTACACTTCGTCCGTCGAAACGTGGTAGAAAAGTTTTTTGTCCCGGTGTCCGCCCCATTGTTTCCTGCAAACATTCAGGAGTGTACAGGTTCCCATCACATTCGTTTTTACAAAAGCCAGCGGATCTGCGATGGATCGGTCAACATGGCTTTCGGCTGCCAGATGTATAACGGCATCAAATGAATATTTTTCGAATAATTCATTCATGGCGTCCTGTTCTGTAATATCTCCTTTTTCAAAAATATAATTGGGAAATGACTCCACGTCCCTGAGGTTTTCCAGATTACCCGCATAGGTAAGCGCATCCAGGTTGATGATCCGGTACTCGGGATATTTTGTTACAAATAAACGAATCACATGGGATCCTATAAAACCGGCACCGCCGGTAACGAGTATGGTTTTTTTATATGAATTCATATATTAGAATTTGTCGGTTTGGAAATTGAC
>DASXKM010000441.1:0-5027 GCA_036496825.1 Puia sp.
GCCTGAAGGCACAAATAGGCTATCGCTTTTTCCAACTACTCCTGGTCTTAACGGAGGCTCGGAAATATAAATTTTTAAGAAATTAGCGATCGCAGGCACGTGACCGCCTATACGGGTATTTACAAAACGGGCAATCAGCTCCTGGCCGATTGCCCGTGACCCATTCATTTCGATATTGATTTAGTTGTTCATTCCTGAACATTTCTTTTCCTTCCTAGCGTGATTCCTTTTCCATCACCATGTTCGCGCCGGTGGCTGCCTTTGGTTTTCCTGTAATGAATGCAAGGAGGTCTGCATTAATAGTTGCCGCTTCCGTTGTTGGCATACCATGCGGGAATCCCGGATATGAAATAAGCGTCCCGTTTTTTAAAAGCTTTACAGCTTTTACTGCGCTGATTTGAAACGGAACGATCTGGTCATCTTCGCCGTGCAGGACGAGCACCGGAATATCCACACTCTTCAGATCTTCTGTAAAATCGGTTTCAGAGAAGGCCCTGATACAATTATAATGTGCTTTGATTGCACCCATCATTCCCTGGCGCCACCAATTATCCCGGATAGCCTGGGACGATTTTGAGCCTAAGCGGTTATAACCGAAAAATGGAATTGTGAATTCCTGAAAGTATTCCGGTCTTCTTGTCGCCGTGTTTAAACGGATTTCATCAAACACGGAGACCGGAACACCATCTGGATTTTTTTCATTTTTTACCATGATCGGGGTAACAGCACTGATCAGTACGGCTTTCGCAACGCGGCCCTTTCCATGTTTTGCCACATAGCGGATTACTTCGCCTCCACCGGTGGAATGACCAACATGTATGGCATCCTGCAGATCAAGCGACCTGACAAGCTCGGCAACATCCGCAGCATACGTGTCCATGTCGTGACCCCGGTCGGTGGCGCTTGATCTTCCATGGCCCCTCCTGTCATGGGCGATCACCCTGAACCCCTGGTTGAGGAAGAACATCATCTGTCCGTCCCAGTCGTCGCCACAGAGAGGCCAGCCATGATGAAAGACTATGGGCTGCCCGGTTCCCCAATCCTTGTAGAAAATTTCTGTACCATCCTTTACTTTAATTCTGTTCATTTTTTCAAGTTTTAAATGGTGATTGATAATAGAATTCCAATTACTCTGTGAAGGTAAGTGCGTGAGGTTGCCAGATCCAAGTATATTCCTGCCAGACGGGCCAAAAAAATCAGGTATTTGTTTTTCCGAAAAATTTATGACCGGATTCTTCCTTTTTGGTGAAATTTGAATATTATTTTCATCGTATGAAGAAAATTGTTGCTTTTATAGTCGCGGCTTTTATCCTCGCAGCGGCAAATGCACAATCAAAAATTGCCGGATCAGATGGGAAGGTTCGTGATACGCTGTTTTTTGATGACTTCAACGGTAAGATCCTGGATCGCAGTAAATGGAACGTGGAGATCACCGGCCAAACGAACAATGATGAACAACAGGCTTATGTAGATTCTGACAAATCAATCTTCCTGGTAAAAGGAAAATACGCCGAAGGTGCCAGGGATGGCGCGCTCGTTTTAAAACCGCTTTACGATGCGGGTTTTACAAGCAGAGAAAATAAAAAATATGATTTTTTATCAGGGCGTATCAATACACGCGGCAAATTTGAATTCGCACATGGAACCGCTTCAGCAAGAATGAAAATATCATCCGGCGAAGGATTGTGGCCCGCATTCTGGTTACTAGGCGAAGGGGAATGGCCCGCCTGCGGAGAAATTGATATCATGGAAACCGTTGGCGATTCTTCCTGGGTAAGTCATGCGTTGCACGGTCCGGGCTATTTTGGAGATACGCCGCTTGGTTCGCGCAGTCCGTTTCCAAAGGGAACAGATGTTACACAATGGCATGTTTATTCGGTTGACTGGTCGTCCGATTCGCTGGTTTTTAAAGTAGATGGAAAACGCCGTTACCTGGTGACACGCCAGATGGTTGAAAAATATGGCAAGTGGGCTTTTGATAACAATAAATTCATCATTCTGAATTTTGCCATCGGAGGCGGCTACCCACACGGCGTAAATAAAATCACCAAGCCATATTTTGGTTTATCACAAAGAAGCGTGAACAATATAAAGGACGGTAAGGTGACCGTGCTGGTGGACTGGGTCCTCATTACTAAGAATCGATAAAGATCTGGCTAAACCTTGTTGTCAATCAATAAAAAGCGGAAACGCTGTAAAGGTGTGGTTTGAAGCAAATCCATCAAAGACAATAGTTACATGATCGTCAGTGTCGCCCTTGTCTGCGACAGCATTCGTAAGATTCACCAGAGCTGTTGGAGCGTCCGCATTACCTTTTTGTCCAGATTTCGAACACGATAAGAATGATATCATCAGGAGTACAATCGCGGTAGCACACTTGTTCATTCACGTAACTTATAGTAAGGATTAAATATATATACTCACGAATGCATCGTAAGTTTTTGATCCTACCCTGTAAATTTAGTCTAAATCGACGATCTCATTACTTTAGGATTCTAATAATAACTTCTTAATTACAACAATTCTTTTTGTTTGTCCATTCTCCATGGTGCGGTTTTTGAATGTAATTGCAGATCATACGCGAGTCTATGGAAAAATCAAAAAGAATTCTTTACCCGGCATTTATTGTGATCATTTGTTTTTCTTTCGCTTTTCGGAATTCGCATATCAGGCGCGAATTTCAGGATGCGCGGAAAGATGTGGTTTTCTTTACAACAGGCAAAGGCAGCTGCCACGGGAATATGGTGCAGATGAGTGTGAGGAACAGCGGAACAAAAAAACTTAGCGTGACGATCGTCAAAAAAGAAACGAACAGTGAGTTTTCGACAACTTCAACGATAAAACTTTCGGGGATCCCGCCCGGTTACAAACAGGCGATCGGTTGCGGTGGTCATTCAGGTGCAGCTGACAGTCTGGTTGTCATCTATACGATTGGTACTGCCTCTTACGACAAATAGCATCCACACACTAAAAAGTAAAGGCATATCCGACAAAAAAAACAACGTTTGCGAAATCGCCACCGGTGATATAATATTTTCCGGTGATCTCCGACACGCGTTTGTCGGGCACCGTCTGCACCGTAGCACGCTCCACGGGCACGGTCACTTCGCAATAAAGAAAGGAAGTCTTAAACTTATACTGGATACCGGGTTCAACAGAAAATATATATCCGGCATGACGCAGTCCGTCGTTTTCGCCAAACAGGTCATGTGCGGGAACACCCTCAAACCGTAAACCTGCCGTGGCCACCCATCTGTCAAAAGTAATATTTGCACCGGCCCGCAGGGTGTAGTTGTCCGGCACACTGTTTACATCGCTTCCGGCCTCCACGGCAACAGGATTCGGTGGCACGCCATTCACCTGACTGGAAACACCATTCTGATTTACCGGGTTGATCAGGTAGAAGAATTCACCAAATACACTGAAGGTCCTATTGAAAATATAAAATGTATTCAGTTCGGTTGTGATACCGGTACCTCCATCACCCAATTGTATCGCACCATTTACCGGACCCACAATCTTCAGTGTCGGATCGGTTTTACTATAGTAGAAATAATCCGTTGAATGATAATTTCCCGTTGGAAATTTCAAACCGATACCCAACTGTATATTTCCCTTATGTGCATGGTCCGAAGACAACAACCATTTGAAAGCGGTAAACCGCAAATCACCGATGCCAAATGAATGGGTGGAATGCCGGTCGCCGGAAGCATGCTCGGCCCTGCTTACAAAAGTGTTTGAAGAAACGGGAAGATCCATGGCAATGGACCAGCCGTTTTTTAGTATCCGGCTCAATTCAAAATTTATCGTGTATTCATAAATACTCAGTCCGTTGCTCGGATCAGCCGGGGAAATATCTTTTGTACCCTGATACAACGTGTGTGCTTCAAAATACCGGTTGTTGATATCCAGTAACCAGTTATTTTGATTTGCGTTATATCCCAGTGAAGCAAACTGGCCAAAGCCTGAAAGGTTCCGGATGGCTACGCATCCCTGACCGTCGCAGATCACCCAGGCGGGAAACATGCATATACACGAAATGAGGAAGGATTTCATGTTTGGAAGGATTAAGGTTTATTGAAGTTACTCATTTTGCTTTATTCGTCGATTTATTCTGTTCCTAAGGCGTTGGATATTCAACGTGTAACCATTAAAAATGGTTTTTGCCTCGAAGGCTGTCTGGCGTATTCAAATTAAATCCTTTTTGCTTGACTCATTCCCGTTAATGAGCCGGCTGCGGGTTCCGGTGAGCCAATGGTGAAAATCCCGGTCCGGAATGTGCCCGGAGAATAATAAAATACCATTCGGTTTCTTCTATAAATTTGATTGACCAGTCGTTGACATCCATCAAATACCTTAAGTTTGGAATCTATTCAGAGTACATCATTAACCGGATAAATAATTTTCCTGCCGCATATTATCCATGACTGAAAATATTAAACGGCCGGGCTTTCTTTATTTTCTTCCGGTCAGTCTTTTTGGTGCAGTCATGTCGACCACGGGCCTTTCCTTTGCCTCGGGATGGGCAGAAAAACTATTTTTAACGAAAGTCTGGGTCAGGACATTTTTTGCCGGCATGGCTGTTACTCTTTTTATCATATTGTCTATTGCATATATTCTGAAAACCATAAAGTATCCCGGACTGGTAAAACAAGCATTTAGCAATCCGGTAGCCGTCAGTTTTTTTGGAATGCCCATTATCTCGATGTTACTCCTGGCAGGAATCATACACTCTTTACACGTTCAGGTTTTACCCATCCCTACATTGATTTAAATATGGACAAATGCCAGTTGCTGACAATCAATCCAAAAAGTAAAATAATGAACAGGGACGGAAAATGAAGCATTTTACCTCCGGCATATAAAAGCATAAGAATAGCAAAAACAAGAAAGAAATGAACTTTAGTTGAGATCCGGGTAAGAATAGACAGAATAAGTATTGATAAAATCACACTCACTGATATGGTAAAGAGCATGGATGCAAAAAATAAAACCAAGTTTCCGGCTTTTAATATATTACCACCGAT
>DASXKM010000442.1:0-6153 GCA_036496825.1 Puia sp.
GAATAAAAAATTCTCTTCTCTCTTTTCATCTAATAATTTTTGGACTTCCTTATTTTTGCCAACTGGCAATTTATACAATATTTGAGTTACCACTCAATTCCAGCCGGGTCTAATTTAAGGATGAATCTTTTCAAACCATTAACAACCACATGTACACTTTATAAAAACGCATATAGCGGACTGTCGCGCTCAACCTGGCTTTTATCGTTGGTGATGCTTGTAAACAGGAGTGGCACAATGGTTTTGCCTTTTATGACTATTTACCTGACCGGTATCGGAATATCGCTTTTTAAGGCTGGTATTGTAGTTGGTATGTTTGGGGCGGGCGCTATAGCCGGGGGATATGTCGGAGGGAAGCTGACAGATAAGATTGGTTTTTACCGGATACAACTGATTACTTTAGTGGGAGGCGGCCTGTTATTTATCCTCCTTGGACAAATAAAAAGTTACCCGCTGATTTGCCTGTTCACCTTTGTCCTCAGTCTCGTAAATGAATCTTTTCGACCGGCGAATAATACGGCGATTGCACTTTATAGCAAACCGGAAAACAGGACCCGCTCTTATTCTCTCAACAGACTGGCAATAAATTTGGGTTGGGCATTCGGCGGAACTCTTGGTGGAATCATCGCATCATTTAATTACCATTTGTTGTTCTGGATCGATGGATTTACAAATATCATTGCAGCCATCATGCTTTATTACCTCTTAAAACCTGCGGACCAGGCAAAGAAGGAACATAATGAAGGTAATTCTTCAGTTAAAAAAACCTCTCCTCTGAAAGATAAAAAATTCAGAACATTTATAGCACTCGCCATATTATACGCCTTATGTTTTTATCAGCTTTATTCTACCATCCCTGTCTATTATAAGGACATATACCATTTATCGGAGTTTTATATCGGAATTCTCATGGGGCTGAACGGACTGATTATTGTCATTATAGAGATGGTTCTGATTTTTCATTTGGAATCGAAAAATAAAGCCATGCATTACATTTCTTATGGATTGTTACTAACAGCACTTTCTTTCCTGGTTTATATTTTCCTGCCCCTTCCTATTATGACTGCGTTGACTTCCGTCATTTTGGTTACGATGGGTGAAATACTGGCCATGCCTTTTATGAATAATTACTGGACGAGCAGGGCTTCACCGCAAAATCGCGGACAGTATGCGGGGTATTATACAATGGCGTGGTCACTTGCACAGGTTCTGGGTCCGACAAGCGGAACCTGGATAGCCGGACACTGGGGTTTCAATAGTTTGTGGTGGATATTAGCACTGATTTGTCTGGTAACCTCTGTATTATTCCGTACATTGAAATTGCAGTGATCACCATTATTTTCCGCCGAAAACTTTCTTCAACAAATCAGTAACCTGCGCCGCCGGATCTTTGCGTATTTGAATTTCCTCCTGGGCAACATAATAGAAAATACCGCTGATTGCCTTTTGAGTCACATAGGAAGATAAATCAGGATCAACTTTAGAGACAAGGGGAATCTTATTATATGTGTCAAAAACATCTTTCCAGTATTTTGTGGCGCCGGTCTTTTGAAGTGCCGAATCAATGACCGGTGTATAAGCTTTTGTTAATTCCGGCGATGCGTTTTTGCGCAGATAAGCGGTTGCAGAAGTATCTGCGCCACGCAAAATATTCAATCCATCCGTTACGGTCATTGATTTGATTGCGTTTACGAAAATCGGAGCCGCGGATTTTGAAGCATCTTCTGCTGCGTGATTCATGCTGGCGATGGCATCATCCACCAATTTGCCCATGCCCATACTTCTGAGTGTTTTTTCTACTTTCTGAGCCTGTTCCGGCATCAGAATTTCAACTGCCTTGTTACCCAAAAAACCATTGACTGCAGAAAGTCTGTCAGCGCTTTTTTGAGCACCCAGTGTAAGGGCCTGTTTTAACCCGGCGGTAATGTCTTCGGAACTCAGTGAAGAAGAACCGCCGCTACCGGTTACCTTCTTTTTAATATTACTGAACAGGTCGTTCTGACCCATGGAAGCTAAACCTGTTATTAGAAATAAGACGGTGAGTACCTTTTTCATTAGAATTGAATTTTACGGGCTATTGCCCAGGACAATAAAACGCTTTTATAACAACTATATTACAGTTGAACCATCAAAAGTATTCACAAAAAAACAAAGAAAATGTTAAGTCCCCAGGGTCAAAAAATGCATTAGCCCATGATTGGGGAGTTTTCTTATTTTTGCGGCTTCTAAAAAATATACATGAAAAAAAGCATCCTCTTTGTACTGATCCTCTTAGCCACCTGTAACCTGTTCGCTCAGTCTAAGAAAAAATCTGTCACCCAGACGTCAACACCGTCTACTCCCGTCAAATTGAATAATCAGACAGATTCGCTGAGTTACAGCATTGGCATCATGGTAGCCAGCTTCTACAAACAACAGGGCATTACGAATATTAATGATGCGGTTGTTAACAGGGCAATTAAAGATAAAATGACAGGTGATAGTACGCTGTTAACAGAACAACAGTGTAATCAGGTTCTCATGGGATATATAGAAAAAGCAAAGGCAGAGAAGGCAGTTGCAGCTAAAAAGCAGGGTGAGGCGTTCCTGGCAGAAAATAAAACAAAACCGGGTGTGGTTACCACTGCTTCCGGATTACAATACATTGTCCTCAAACAAGGGACGGGCGCAAAGCCTGCTTTGACTGACAAAGTAAAATGCGATTATGAAGGAAAACTTATCGATGGTACTGTATTCGATAGTTCTGTAAAGCAGGGTAAGCCCATTGAATTCGCGGTAAATGGTGTAATTGCAGGCTGGACCGAAGCCTTACAATTAATGAATACGGGAAGTAAATACCGTCTTTTTATCCCTTCCAATCTGGCATATGGCGATCAGCAGATGGGGTCGGACATCAAACCGGGATCGACATTGATCTTCGACGTGGACCTGATTGAAATTGTAAAATAGATGATCGACTGAGTATGACTATTTATATAGCTTTTGGTAGTACTCTGTAACCATGCGACTGGAATCAAAAGCGAACCGAACATCCGCCATGCCATTTTTTACTACCTGCCGCCAGGTGTCTTTTTGTTCATAGTATAAGGGCAGAATCTGATTTTGCAAAACGTCATAAAGAGAATTCAGGTCAAATTCATCCTGCTCCGGCACAGTCATAGCGCTATAATCGGATTTTCCGATAACGAATCCATTGTTGCCATGATTAATAAACTCGGGAATCCAGCCATCATCCGTTGAAAAATTTAACGCTCCATTCATCGCAGCTGTCATGCCACTGGTTCCGGAAGCTTCCCTTGGCACACGCGGATTATTCAGCCAGCAATCCGCCGCCTGTTTTAATCTTTTTGATAAGCCGAGTTCATACCCGGTCAACACAGCTACCTGAGGATATTCTTTACTAAGCTGTACCAGATAATTAAAATCATTGATGGCGGGATAATCCATCGGGTAAGGTTTTCCTGCCCATATAATCTGGACCGGGTATTTCTTATTATTAAGCAGTTCCGTGAACCTCTTTTTATCTCTTGCAATCAGATCAGCTCTTTTATAACCTGCGAAACGACGAGCCCAGACAATCGTGAAAATATCCGGATTCATCAACCGTCCAGTCTGATCGGCTACTATTTCAAAAGATCTTTTCTTTAAAAATCGCTTCCGGTCGTCCCACCAGAAGTTGTCGCCTTCCTCCAGTTTTTTATAAAGTTGTTTATCGGCCCAGTAAGTCCAGTTTTGAGCGTTCGTAATATAAATAATGGGACAGATTCCTTTGTATTTGCTCCACATCGCATTGGAGACTTCCCCGTGCAATCGTGAAACACCGTTCGCCAGATGTGCGAAACGCAGCGCTGCCAGTGAATGATTGAACAGATGGTCATCCATTCCAGTGAGTGCTGCAGCTTCTTCAATAGACAAACCGCAGAAATAGCTCATGTCGTAACAAAGCTTTATATCGTGTTTTTCATTTCCGGCTTCTTCCGGTGTATGAGTAGTGAATACCAGTCTCTTTTTTACTTCATCAATATTCTTATTGTATTTCTGAAACAAATAAAAGGCGGCGCTGATGCCATGCGCTTCATTCAAATGATATAATTCAGGTTGAAAGTTGAGCTGGTCCACGAGTTTGGCTCCTCCGACTCCCAGCAGAATAAACTGGGCTACTTTGGTCGCCAGGTTTGCATCATATAAACGATGACAGATCGTTTGAGAAACATAATCATTCTCAGTCAGGTCGGTGCTCAATAGAAAAAGCGGAGCACCGTTAAACGTTTCAGGGGCCAGATAATAAGCTTTCACCCAAACCGGATGATCGTGAATATTGATTTGATATTTTATGCCTGTATCCTGCAGGAACGGGTATTGTTTCTCAACCCAAGTCACCTGCAGGCTCTGATCCTGATTACGTGCCTGGTCATAATATCCATATTTCCAAAGGATGCCAATGAAAATTGAATTCTGCCGTAATTCATATGCGCTGCGAACATGTGATCCGGCAAGAAAACCCAGGCCACCACTATATATTTTTAACGGCTGGTGAACCGCGAATTCCATCGAGAAATAAGCTACTTTTTTTGAAAACTCGGGGTTGACTGCGTAAGGGACTGCAAAATTTTTAAAATCCATAATTGAATGAGTAAAACGGATACTGGTTTTATTTATTATGACGATCGCCGTTTGGGCTTGGTCGGTTTAGCTACAATTTCTTTTTGTTTGTTATATACACCATCAAAATAACAGCGTATATCCCGGTGATTTCCACAACCCTCCAATTCCTTCATGCGCACGGTTTTTTCATTGAAATTAAATTCCAGAGAGCAAGGATCTCCGTTTGCAATATACCGGGCAATAGTGGAAGAAACAAAACGGGCTTCTCCTTTTAGTTCTCCCCTGCAATTACCATTGTCTTTTTCAAAGTGCACAAAAAAACGAATTACCGAGTTATTCTTCCCGTCGCGAAAGGAAATAAAATTTCTTTTATCCTGGATATAATTTCCGGTAAACTTATGCTTATGTGCAAATGTATCAATCGGATTGTAAATCTGCGCAGTCTTCGGTTTACCTTCGTTTGATTCCCGCATGATCAGCGTGAAAACGCCTTCTTCATTATATACAAATACTGTTCGCACGAAAATCGCACGGCCATCCGCATCTTTCCTTATCCGGCTGACAGAAATGGCATATTTGTTATCAATACTGGCTGCATATCTTATCTCGGAATCGTCATCCCGGATCAGAATAGGCATACCAGTCCGGAACTTTCCGTTTTTGTCCAGGCAGGCAATAAAAAGAATTTTTTTTGATGGGCTGAGGGCTTTGACAAAGAGGTATGTTTCAGCCTTCTTTATGACTAATTTACCGCTTGCAAACAGTCTGGGTTTAACGGTCTTTCCAAAATGCTTCTGAATCAGGGAGTCATCAATAAACTGCGTGAAAATTGAAAGTGACAGTGGTGAATCGGTTGTTTTTTTTGCAAGCGTACTATCGGCAAAATTTATCGGCAGATTTAATGTTCGGAACATCGCCCGAAAGCCGTCCAGATCAATCATCTTCTCTCCCCCACCATCAGCCGCTTTATGCCGGCAACACAAAAAAAATGTCATCGAAACAAAAACAAGCATCATTTTCAGTAATCGCATGCCAGCCAATTAAAAATCAAAAGTAAAGATTCAGAAATTACCTCCGCTTTCAATTATTTTCCCGTTGATTATTAGGAACATATTTTAGATTTGTTGCTATCGGGAGTAAGTAAACGCTGGAAAATGCCTGCAGTTCAATGAAGAATAGCCAATACAGTGATCTTTCACTTAGTGAGGTTCATGGTTCAGTGGAAGTAAAAAATACGGGGCCACGCTGGAAACAGATTTTTTCTTTTTTTGGTCCTGCCTACCTTGTAAGTGTTGGTTATATGGATCCGGGAAACTGGGCCACCGACATTGCGGGAGGCAGTCAGTTTGGATATCGTCTTCTCTGGGTACTTCTCATGAGCAATCTAATGGCTCTTCTGTTGCAGGGCCTTTCTGCCCGTTTAGGGATCGTTCGGGGCAGGGATCTTGCTCAAGCCAATCGTGAAGCCTATCCGCGCCTGGTTAATTTCTGCCTTTATATATTGGCTGAAATCGCCATTACTGCCTGCGATCTGGCGGAGGTACTTGG
>DASXKM010000443.1:0-3880 GCA_036496825.1 Puia sp.
CTCCGCCTACATCGGTGGTGGAATTTACCTGGGAAGTTCTGGATAGCTGAAGATTTTCTCCAAATCTGAATTTTCCATTAAACCCCGTTGTATGGGAATTGATTCTGGCATTAAATCTCTGGTAATTGGTGTATTTTATTAATCCGTTATTGTTATAAAAACCAAGGTCAACTAAAAATCCACTCTTATCATTTCCTGCATAAAGTGCAAGATCATTTGAAGTAATCCATGCAGTTTTAAATAATTCATTTTGCCAGTTTGTATTTGCCACAGGTTCCAGACTGTCACCACCAACAAACGGAGCGATGATTACTTTATTAAGCACCGGGTTGGTATAATCCTTATTCCAATCGTATTGATAAATATTACTCGTTGAATTACTATTTGGATCTGTTTTGTCATTTACGGCTGCACGCCATAAAGCTTTTCCTCTGTCTTCCGAACTTAAAACATTTTCCTGCCAGGGTCTTTCCGTTTGAGCGGATATACTCGAACTTAACAGAATGTGCAGTTTATCGCTACTGCCCCCGCTGCCATTTCTTGTAGTCACAATAATTACCCCATTTGCAGCTCTGGAACCATAAATAGAAGATGATGCTGCATCTTTCAAAACCTGAATCGATGTAATGGCGTTATTATTTAAATTCGCAAAATCTTCATACCTCGTAGTTTGAACTCCGTCAATTACATAAAGAGGAGTATTCGTGTTTCCTATCCCGTTTAAATTATTTACTCCGCGAATGATTATAGTCGGAGGTCCACCGTTAGACGATCCCGTAGGCGAACCATCTCCCTGAATATATAAACCGGGAACCTGCCCCTGCATGGCCAGCATGGGACTTACGGTTGGGACATCCTTGATATTATTTACATTTACAACAGATACTGCGCCTGTCAAATCTACTTTTTTCTCACTCTTATAGCCTGTCACAACGATCTGATTGAGATCACTCGTTCCTTCTTCCATAGCCAGATAAAGGAGGGGTGTATTGGAACTTGTTACCCGGTAACTCATCATATTCATCCCTACAAATGAAAAATTGACAACTTCACCCACTGAAGCTGTAATTGAAAATCTTCCGGTTGAATCCGTAGTCACAGTCTGTTTTTTTGTTTGTACGGTTACGCCCTGAAGTGGCTCATTTGTCTTTTTACTGAGTATTCTTCCGGCAATTATTCTTTGCTGGGCAAAAGAAAATAATGTCAACAACAACATTGGCAGCAGGATTTGTAATTTTCTCATCTTTTTAATTTTAGATTGATCATCATTTATTTTGGTTTACGAAGAAGTTTGGTTGAAAACATATTTTAATCAATTATTTATTTAATGCAACACCAGTGCGTGCTCAATCTGTTCCAATGATCTCCCTTTGGTTTCCGGCATCAGTTTCCACACAAATACTAATTGCAGGCACATCATCACACAGAAAAATAGAAAGGTGTTCCCGCCCCCGGCTTTCTCCGACAGATAGGGAAATGAAAAGGCAATGAGTGCCGCCATTATCCAGTGTGTGGTACTTCCTAATGTCTGGCCTCTGGCCCTGACCGGACCGGGGAATATTTCGGAAATGAACACCCAGATCACCGCACCTTGTGAGAAAGCAAAAAAAGCGATATAGGTAAAAAGGAAAACCGGTACGGACCATTTATTGAAGTCTCCCTGATAGAATGAATAAGACACCATGGCCAGCGTGAATATTAAACCAAATGACCCGATCGTCATCAGGGTCTTCCTTCCAATTTTATCAATAAAATTCATTGCGAGCAGGGTAAAAATAAAATTGATGACCCCTAATCCGGCAGTAGATAATAAAGAAGAACTCTTTCCCAGACCGGTCATTTCAAAAATCCTGGGAGAATAATAAATGATCGCATTAATGCCTGAAAACTGATTGAACATGGCAAATAACATCGCCAGCATAACCGGCGTCCGGTATCTGGTGGAAAACAGCGGATCGTTTTGAATAATTGATTTTTCTTCCTGGTCCGTCTTCCGGATCTCGGCAACGATGCGGTCGGCCGTCAAAGGATCGATCATCCGGAATATCTCCCTGGCTTCTTCTATTTTGCCTCGTTTGGTGATCAGCCAGCGCGGGCTTTCCGGTACAAATCGTAATATGAGCAGAAAGACGGCTGAAGGAACAGCCTGTATGCCTAGCATCCAGCGCCAGGAATGCAGGCCGGATAATCCGATCAGATAATTTGAAAAATAAGAAACCACAATCCCGAAGACCACATTGAATTGAAAAAGGCCGACAAGTTTTCCTCTCCTGGCTGCGGGAGAAATTTCAGAAATAAAAATCGGCGCAGTTACGGAAGAAGCTCCTACGCCTAGTCCTCCAAGAAAACGAAATATCAGAAAGACAAACCAATTGGTGGACAGGGAGGTGCCCAAAGAAGAAATCAGATATAGGGCGGCTATCAGGTACAATGTTTTTTTGCGACCCAGACGGTCGGAAGGTATGGCGCCTAAGAGCGCGCCGATAACCGTTCCAATCAATGCGATAGAAACGGTGAGCCCGTGTTCAAATGCACTCAGCGACCAGTATTTTTGGATGGATTGTTCAGCACCGGATATAACAGCGGTGTCAAAACCAAAAAGAAAACCTCCCAGGGCGATAACGACAGACCAGAGAAATACGCTTTTTCTTTTCATGCAGCAGTTCGTTAAGGTGTAAATCTATCTGCGCAGGATGCATTTCTTTTTTTGTTATCGTTTCAAATTCATTTAATTTAGTATTAAACAAAATATTAACTATACTATGGTGCATTTCAATTGATTAGACTTATAAAAAATTGAATGCGCACTTCCCCTTTTTCAAAATTGATCCAATATTTTACAAAATCTTCCGTACGTTCAGTTCTTTAAATACACCTTATCCCGGTTTGGTTCTGAATTAATAAGAAATGAAACTTATTTAGAAATTCAGAATTAGAAAATACTTCATCTTTCAGCTTTGTTAGCAGAACGACTGCTTATGCTTACGATATGAAAAGACCCGGGTTTATAGTAATACTGAATAGAATACTCTTACTCTCTACAGGATTGTTGTTTCTTTCCTGTTCATCCCATAATAAAGCAAAAAAATACCGGATCGGCTTTTCCCAATGCACTAATGATGTGTG
The DNA here is from genome assembly GCA_036496825.1 of Puia sp. Lineage (GTDB taxonomy): Bacteria > Bacteroidota > Bacteroidia > Chitinophagales > Chitinophagaceae > Puia. Next base: position 3,127 of record DASXKM010000443.1, read on the forward strand.
GAGAAAAAACATGCAGGATGAAATGGAAAGAGAATTCTCATTTTATCCTGAAATCAACCTGATCGTTAAAAATGCCAATGCAAATTCCGCAAAACAGGTTGAACAAATCAGGGAATTAATGGCGGATAAAATTGATTTGCTCATTGTATCACCCAATGAGGCCCAGCCTCTTACCCCGGCCATTGAACAGGTTTTCAAGACCGGATTGCCGGTAATTGTCGTTGACAGAAATATTTTATCCGATCACTATACGGCGTTTATAGGCGCCAATAATTATAAAGTCGGAACACTTGCCGGAGAATATGCAAATTCCCTTTTACATGGTCATGGGAATATTCTCGAGGTGAATGGCCTGCTAAAAGGTTCCTCCGCTGATATTGGCCGAAATAAAGGCTTTTTGGATTTTATAAAAAATTATCCGGGGCTTTCAGTAAAGGCCAGATGTATTGTCGACACAATAAATCATGATAAAATTGACCAGCTAACAGAATATCTGAAAAAGGATAACCATATAGATCTGATCTATTGCCATGACGACCGGGTGGCACTAGCTTCCTATAACCTAATCAATAGCCTGGGTCTCGCCGATAAAATAAAAATCATTGGAATAGACGGATTACCCGGTAAAAATAATGGTATTGACCTGGTGGAAAGAAGGATCCTGAAAGCAACCATACTTTACCCCACCGGCGGAAAGGAATCCATTCAAACTGCCATTAATATCCTCGAAGATAAACCGTATGATAAATATAAA
>DASXKM010000444.1:0-3596 GCA_036496825.1 Puia sp.
TTTTGCATAGAAATATTCCCAGATTGGCCGGGCGGATCGTCCGCCTTCTCCTAATTTGCTGTCAAGTCTGATAAAATTATCATCGCAGCCAATCCATACGCCGGCCAGTAATTGCGGCGTGTATCCAATAAACCAGGCATCGGTATTGTTTTGCGTAGTTCCTGTTTTTCCACCCATTTCAGCCAGTCCCAACCGGTCTCTCATTCCGGCTGCTGTTCCGATATCAACGGTTCCCTGCATCATACGACACATCGTATACGCTGTATTCTGACTGATGACTTCTTTTCTTTCAGTATCAAAGCGGGCAAGAACATTTCCGTTTTTGTCTTCTATCCGTGCGATATAATATGGCTTGGTGCTGAAGCCACCGGCAGGAAACATGGTGTAACCCCACATCATTTCATAAAGAGAAATTTCTATCGCACCCAGGGCAAGGGAAGGATAGGGCTCCATTTTTGATTTGATATTTATATTATGAAGAAAGTCAACGAAATTTTTTGGTCCCACCTGTTTCATGATCGAAGCGGAAGCGCAGTTCAATGAATGCGCGAGGGCTGTTGCCATGGTAACCTGCGGACCAAGTTCACATTTCCCGCCGGCCGGTACGAGTCCATATCCGTCAAAATACTGCGCTTCATTGTCGACGATGGTTGCTGGGGTGAATCCCGCATCTTCAATGGCATCGGCATACAGAAGCGGTTTGATGGATGATCCCACCTGTCGTTTTGTATTTATGTTGGCGTGATCAAACTTATAAGTCTTAAAGTCGATTCCTCCAATCCATGCCTTCACGGCGCCACTCATCGGATCCATGGCCAGAAATGCTGTCTGCATCATCTGATGATTGTACTTGATAGAATCCAGCGGTGACATAACCGTATCAGTTTCTCTGCGCGAGTTCCAGGCAAATACTTTCATCTGTATTGGCTGGTCAAAACTTTTACGGATTTCTGCTGCCGGTATTCCATCGTCTTCCATATTTCGCCAGCGTTCCGTATTGCGTATCAGAGATTCCAGGATATTTGAATGTTCCTTCCAGACCAGGCCCTTGCGGATCGACGGCTGTGCATTCATTACTTTCTGCAGACTGGGAACCTGTTTGGCCACTGCTTCTTCTGCATATAACTGCATACGTGGATTGATGGTTGTATAAATCCTTAGTCCGTCTTCATACAAATCGTAGGATTCTCCGGTTGCCGCATTCTTATGATCCTTACACCATTTTTTTAATTCATCCCGTATCACGTCCCGGAAATAGGGAGCGAGTCCGTTATTCTCATCCAGTTTTTTGTAATTCGACAGGTCAATCGGTTTCAGTTTGTATGCACGACCCTCTGTTTCGGTAATAAAATTGCTTTCCACCATCCGGTTGATGACGGTGTTTCTTCTTTCGATTGCCGCTTTTGGATTTTTTCTCGGATTATATAATGTATTTCCACTTAACATGCCAATCAGCATGGCGGATTCATCAACGGTCAGCTGATCAGGTTCTTTTTGAAAAAACGTGCGGCTGGCGTTACGGATGCCATATACATTATCGCCGAAGGGGACGGCATTCAGGTATAGTGCAAGAATTTCTTCCTTTGTAAAATTTCGTTCGAGGCGTACGGCAGTAATCCATTCTTTCAGTTTCTCAATACCGCGTCTTGTAATGTTATGCGAACCCTGACCGAGCATATATTTGGCCAGCTGCTGGGTAATGGTGGATCCGCCTCCGTCACGTCCCAGTTTTACAACGGCGCGCAAAACGCCCATGCCATCGATCCCCGAATGATCATAAAATCTTTTGTCCTCAGTGGAAAGAAGCGCGTTGATGGCATTCTTTGATATATCGCGATATTCCACATTGCTCCGGTTGCTTTTGTCTTTATAGTATTTGCCCATCAGTGTTCCGTCGTCGGCATATACTTCCGATGCGAGCATGATGGATGGGTTTTCCAGTTCCTTCAGAGAAGGAAGGGATCCGAAAACACCAAAGTTTATCAGTACCAGCAACAGGATGAAGGCACCCAGACCGGCAAAAAAGATTTTCCAGAATATCGGAATTGCTTTGCGCATATTTTAAAATATTTTCTTTTTTAATTTTTCATAGTGGATCGTGGATCGTGGATCGATCTACGAGATACGATAAACGATCGACGGGTATTATAACATCATGCTTCAGGCCTCCAGCCTCCTGCTTATTTCCCGGCCGGAAATGAATCCGGTGAATAGACAGATAAAAACCTACGGTATAACTGAATGTCTTTATTCGCTTTTAATATTTCCAGATTCTCCCCGTCGATTATGATGAAGAAATATTTCTTTTCCGGCAACCAGGGTATAATTTCCCGGGGTGCTGCATTACCGGCTTTGTTCAGGTAGGTAAGGGCCTGTCCGACATTTCCAAATCCCTGCACGACCATCAACTTGCTTGTATCAGTCAACGACTGTTTATCGATCTCATAGTTTTTACCATAGAAATTCTCGCGGTTATAACGGTCGAATGCATTCTTTGATTCTGTTACATACACCGGATCCACATTCGTCATCACCATGACCACATATTGTGGTTTGTCGGGCGACCATATAAACGGAGAAACAAAAAGGGACTGTGCCTTTAACTGGAGAGCATCCGGTTTCTTTATCGAAATCTGGCTGCTGTCATGTTCCATATTCTGGGCATTCAGGGCTTTGGCTTTTGCGTTTTTTGCTGAATCCGTGATTTTCGGTTGTGCGGCAGCAATCGCCAGACGGGCGATGCTATCGTCTGCCATGCGCTGTACATGAAGGTTGCTCAGATAAGTCTCAATTCTTTCACGTTCATTCAAAACCCTCAAAACATTCTCAGCCTTGGCAGACATGATGGTTTTCGGGAAATGGGTGATAATTTTATTCAGCGTTACTTTTCCGATACTGTCATAACGGTAGTGGATATAATACAGCGCTTCGATATATAACAATTGCGGTGTCCAGTATCTATCTCCAAATACGCTGTCAAGCTTTATTTTTTCGGCAGCCGCCTGATCGAAATGTCCTTCGATGAAATGCTCGTACACCGTTTCATAAGCCTCTGTTGCCCTTGTGCGTGCGGGCATATCCCCGGGCCCTTTGGGTGGATTTTCGATCAGGGCAATATAACGGCCGGATGGGAATTTCTGTTTCATCAAGGCGAGTATTCTGGCAGCATTTACGGAGTCTTCCAGATGTATATAACAGAAGTATTGATTGTACAGGGATTCCTGATAATATTTGGTATCGGGGAATTTTGTTTGCAGTGTGTCATATACTTTCAGAGCGCTTCGATAATCCGGTATATAATCCTGCAGAGCCCTGCCGAGTACAAAAAGCGCCGTTTCAACAGAATCCTTTGACTTCTGCATTTTCTCCGGCGTGAGAGGAAGACCCGCCATCAGTGATTCTGCTGTGAGTTGGGCTGCCGGTGCTGTTGCACCATTTGGCTGGCCGTTTGGCAGCAGGCTGCTGGCCGGAGTGAGACCCGTGATCTGTTGATTGATGAGTGACTGGACCTGCCAGTTATCAACGTTGGGCCGGTTACCCCATTTTGATTTGAAATCTCCATAACCCTTTGCCTTTACGGACTGATTATAAAAATA
>DASXKM010000445.1:0-5238 GCA_036496825.1 Puia sp.
GGTTGTTGGTAATGATCTGTCCCAATGTTCCGGATACACCCTGTCCGTTGATCTGTCCTGTATATATTGCCAGAGGAGTCTTTGTTCCAGGTGCATAGAAATCAGTGATCAGGTTACTGTTGGTAGCAAAGTTTGCTGTCAGATCCCAGGAGAAATCTTTGTGGGCAACGATATTACCAGTCAACGTAACTTCTATACCCTTGTTAACCAAATGACCTGGTAAGTTGATCCAGTATGTGGCCGCAGGACCAGGCTGAATGGCGATGTTCTGAAAAAGGATATCAGTCTTATCCTTGTTATAGTAGTCCACTGATCCTGATAATCTGTTATTCAGCAATGCGAAGTCGACACCGAAGTCATACTGCATGGTCTGTTCCCATTTCAAATCAGGGTTACCTGCATTAACCTGGGATGCACTGTTGAACGCCTGGAATGCAAACTGGTCGATGGAGGCTCCCGGAGGGAAATCCTGGCTACCGGTGATACCCCATGTTCCGCGAAGAGCCAGACCATTGATCAGGGTATTATCCTTCATGAAATTTTCGTTCGCTAAATTCCATTTCGCACCAACAGAGGGAAAATAACCGTATTTGTTATTTACACCGAATTTGCTGGATCCGTCGATACGGAAAGTACCGGTCAGATACAATTTGTCTTTATAATTGAAGTCGACCCTTGCAAATTCTGACTGGATCTCAGTGGTGATTTCGGAACCGGAGAATGGATTCACCGCATATGTGTTACCGTTTTGTATAATGTCGGTATACTGTGCGTTAATCAGCGTCAATTCGTTTTGATTGAAATTGAATCCCTGTTTGCCTACACCGTCTGCACTGTAGTTTGTTTTCCAGTACTCAAAACCGGCTAAGGCGGTAAACTTAAGATCCTGTCCAAATGTTGTATTAAAGGTCAGTGTATGATCTATAACCTGGGAAGTAAGGTGTGCATTCAGGATATAACCAACACCATTTCCGGTTACCGGAGGAATACCCCCAATGAAGCCATCGATGTTGGCATCTCTGGAACCATCACTCTGATTTATGGAATAGAGAAATTTATACTCCAGATTCTTCAGAATTTTGAAACTGGCCGAGATATCACCTAATGTGGTTTGTACATTGGATACATCGTTATACCCTCTTATGATTGCCAATGGATTTGGCGTACCGTTTGTTTCAGTTACGAATGAACCATTGGGGTTATAATAGTTATATGTCGGATTCCATTGCAATGCAGCACTGATCAGGTTACCCTGAGAGCCTGCTGTATTGGAAGCCAGAACATCATGATTTGTAACATTACCGGAGATTACATCAAAATTTATGGTCAGTTTTTTATCAATGAATTTGTATTGACCTGACAAAGTCCCAATGTACTTGTTCAGTTTATTATTTTGTACAAAGCCGGGCGTGGAAGAAGCAAGGAATGAAGCACGGAATTTTCCATTTTCATTACCTCCACTGAGTGCCAGATCGTAGTTCTGAATCACATTACTCTGCGTAATATCTTCCAGCGGATCAACATGGGCACCATGATTTAATTTCGCAGCAATTGAATCCGGATTGTATTTGCTCAGTGCATTAACATATGTGCCATAAGGCAGTATGTCAAATTTCTTCATGTATCCTGTGTTCCAGCCGGCAGAAGCATTTGCTTCCAGTCTTACCGCACCGGAGCTACCTGTTTTTGTAGTAATTACGATAACACCATTGGCACCTCTTGAACCGTAAATCGCGGTAGAAGATGCGTCTTTTAAAATAGTAATATCCGCAATTGAATTAGGGTCAATAAATAACAGCGGGTTGTCTTCCGGAGTTTGTCCGAAACCACCTGGTCCGATATTCAATGAAGGTCTTGCGTCCCTGCCGTCCAGGATCACTCCATCCACCACATAAAGCGGATTACAACACCACGAACTGAACTGTTACCACGGATTCTTACCGTAGTAGCAGAACCTGGCTGGCCGCTGTTTGAAGTTACTTCCAAACCAGACACTTTGTTGGCAAGCAACTGGTCCGGAGAGGTAATAACGCCCTGGTTGAATTCTTTTGATGAAACTGTGGTCAGTGAACCGGTAGCGTCTTTACGCTTGGTGGTTCCGTATCCGATCACAATCACGTCATTGAGGCCCTGTGTAGATGACACCAGCGTAACAGCCACTTTGTTATCTGCCGGAATGCCGATTTCCTGCTGGTTATATCCAACAGAACTGATAACTAACGCTTTTGCTGCTGCTGATACCGTGAGGGTAAAAACACCTGTTGCGTCTGTGGTCGTACCACCCTTCGCACCCTTAACGGCAACTGAAGCTCCCTGAACTGGCGCTCCCTTGTCATCTAAAATTGTTCCTGTAACTACTTTTGTCTGTGAGAATGCTAACTGTGTAAAGGATACACATAAGAAGAGGAAGGAGATCCTCTTAAGCAATCGTTTCATGGTCATAATCAATGGTTTAAGCAATTAAGCAGCTAAAATAGTATATCTTTTGCAGATTTAAACAAAAAAGTTAAAAAAAACTTTAACGCAAAAAAATACTAAAAAAGCTTAGATAACCATACAGACAGTAAACATTAAGGAAACGCTGCAATCAATTTATGGGTTGCGTCAGAAATCAAGGCGCATGAATTTTTTGCCTTCTTTCGTTTTATATTTCAGGTAGTTAAACTTATAAAGTTTACCCGGCCGGTGGGGTACGTCATATTCGAGTTCATGAGTGTCTTCCAGTACATCCATGGAAAAAAATTTCTTTCTGAAGTTTCTCCTGTCCAGTTTAATGCCGAGGATTGCCTCATATAAATTCTGTAGTTCCCTGAGCGAAAACTTTTGTGGCAGCAGGCTGAAACCCAACGGATGTTCCTGCACGCGCTTTTGTAACCATTCGTGGCAGACATTCATGATCAGCTGGTGGTCGAACGCCATATCCATATCGGCGCTGAGTTTATGCCAGTGCAATTCATTGTCGTCCTTTTGGAGACGGTGTTGCTGTATATTAATGAGTGAACAATACGCGATGGTTACCACGCGCGCAGCGGGATGCCGCTTTACATCCCCGAAACTTTTCACCTGCTCCAGATAAACGTCGTCCATGCCTGTCCTGTCCTTTAATATCCGATAAGCTGCCTGATCCAGATCCTCATCTCTGTGAACCAGATCCCCCAGCAGTGACCATTTCCCTGCATACTGTTTTAAATCCGATTTGATTAAAAGCACTTTTAACTCGTTTTCATCAAATCCAAAAATTACACAGTCAACAGAAATTCCGATCAATCCATCACTTTCCAGCTGCTTCAGAACAACTTTGATATCCTTTTTTTTCAACACTTTTTCAGGGCTCATACACTTAAATTTGTAACAGGATCATGACGCTAAATATAATCCAGATCTGCTAGAATTTTGCCTGATCTCCTATATATATACATACGTTGTCCGAAATAATTAGTTGTAAACTTCAGCATTTATGTATTCTTCCGATCAGACACGCCAGTTGCAGGAACTGAGTAAGTCAATATATCACCGGCTTTCACAGAAAGGTTTGCAGTTAAAAGACCTGGGTTCTCTCCGGCAGGTTTTGAACTTTCATGAATACCGCTATTATATTTTGAACGACCCCCTGCTGACCGATAAGGAATATGATACATTATATAAGGCTCTTGAAAAACTGGAATCTGAAAATCCTGATCTGGTAAGCCCTGACTCCCCCACGCAACGCGTAGCCAAAGGTCTGACAAAAAGTTTTCCGACCGTGAACCATCTGGTGCCCATGCTTTCACTGGAGAATTCATATGATGCGGATGACCTTATCGACTGGGACCGGAAGGCCAGGGAATTAACAGGCCTGGATTCAATTGAGTATTGTGTTGAACCCAAGTTCGACGGAGCCAGTATTTCATTGATCTATGAAAATGACCTGCTGGCCCGGGGCGCTACCCGGGGAGATGGCGTGCAGGGTGATGAGATCACCACCAATATAAAACAGATCCGTTCGGTTCCCCTTTCAGCAGCCTTTTCCCGTTACGGCATTGAACAGGTGGAAATCAGAGGCGAAGCGATGATCAACAAGGATAATTTCAAGAAATATAATCTACAGCTTGCAGAGCAGAATCTCGCACCCCTCGCAAACCCAAGGAATGCTGCCGCAGGTTCACTTCGTATAAAAGATTCTGCAGAAGTGAGCCGCCGCAACCTGGAAGTGTTTTTATATCATATCAGTTACTATTCTTCAAAGGAAACACTGGATATAAAAAAGGGCGAAATGGCCGGTGCTGAAAAAGCACATTCCCTAAAATCAAAAAAAGCACCGCAGACCCATAGTGAATCGCTGGATATGCTTTGGGACCTTGGATTCAGAAGTCCGAAAAAAGAAAAAAAAGTTTTTAAGGGCATACAGCAGGTCATTGATTATTGTATTGATTTTGAAACGGGTCGCGACAAACTTCCTTATGAGATCGACGGAATGGTGGTGAAAGTGAATGATTTTTCACTGCAGGATAAAATGGGCATGACAACCCATCACCCACGCTGGGCGATCGCCTATAAATTTAAAGCCCGTCAGGCTACCAGTAAGTTATTAAAGGTTGAATTTCAGGTGGGCCGTACGGGAAGTATCACACCGGTGGCGAAAATTGAACCCGTTCCCATTGGCGGAGTGACAGTCGGCTCGGTTTCTCTTTTTAATGAAGATATCGTGCGACAGAAAGACCTTCTGATCGGAGATACCGTTCTCGTGGAGCGTGCAGGGGATGTGATACCCTATATTGTAAAACCACTTGCTGAATTGCGTACGGGAAAGGAAAAGAAAATCGTTTTCCCGACACACTGTCCCGCCTGTGGTGACGAACTGGTGCGCGTTCCCGATGAAGCAGTCCTGAGATGTGTCAATATTAATTGCCCGGCCCAGGTAGTCGAAAGGATCATTCATTTTGTAAGCAAGGATGCAATGGATATCCGAAGTTTCGGTGCTGCCAATGTGATGAAATTTTATGAGTTGGGTTTTTTAAAAGATGTGCCGGGGATTTATCATCTGCCATTCGATAAGATTTCTGAGCTTGAAGGATTTGGGGAGAAAAGCATTAATAACCTGCAATCAGCCATTGAGGAATCCAAGGCTCAGCCACTTCACCGGGTAATTTATGCCCTGGGGATCCGCTATGTTGGTGAAACGACTGCAAAAACTTTGGCTAAGGCAGTCAGTTACCTGATGGATTTCAAAGATTATTCACTGGAAGACTTACAGGCCCT
>DASXKM010000446.1:0-2200 GCA_036496825.1 Puia sp.
AGTACCATAGAAAAGTCAATACTTTTTATAATAGCCGGTTCTAAAAATTACAGATTATTGATATTGAGTTATTTATAAACTTACGGTCTGGTAGGGCAGAGAAGAACAAAATGGATAGCGGTTGTTTTTAATGATGGACGGATAGGTGCGGAAACTGCGGCATAATGCCTATTAGCGCTTAAAACTCTGCATTTTTGGGTGTCCGGGGAAAAGGAATCACATCACGGATATTGGTCATACCCGTTACAAACTGAACCATTCTTTCAAAGCCCAATCCGAATCCTGCGTGCGGAACGGTTCCAAAACGGCGGGAATCAAGATACCACCACATCTGTTCAACGGGAATATGCATTTCCTGCATACGGGCTTCCAGAACATCCAGTCTTTCTTCTCTTTGTGAACCTCCCACGATTTCACCGATACCAGGCGCAAGTATATCCATAGCCGCAACTGTTTTGCCGTCATCGTTCTGACGCATATAAAATGCCTTTATTTCTTTTGGATAGTCGGTAACAATGACCGGTTTCTTAAAATGTTTTTCAACGAGATACCTTTCGTGCTCACTTTGCATATCGGCACCCCAGAAGAGTTCATACTTAAATTTTTTCTTTTTGTACGTGGGGGATTCCAGAAGGATCTCAATAGCCTTTGTATAGGTAATCCTTTCGAAATCCTGGCTGGCAACGGATTCCAGTTTTTCAATCAGCCCGAATTCACTGCGTTCGTTTTGTGGCTTTTGTTTTTCTTCATCCGTCAGACGCTGGTCGAGAAATTCCAAATCTTCCCTGTTATTTTTTAGAACACAGGTAATCAGGTAACGAACAAATGCCTCTGCCAGGTTTGCATTATCCTCCAGATCGTTGAAAGCAACTTCCGGTTCAATCATCCAGAATTCTGCCAGATGTCTTGTCGTATTGGAGTTTTCTGCCCTGAACGTCGGACCAAAAGTATATATCTCCGAAAAACCCATCGAAGCAAGCTCCCCTTCAAGTTGTCCGCTTACGGTCAGATTGGTAGGCCTTCCGAAAAAATCATCCTTAAAATTTACCTGGCCCTGTTCATCCCGGGGTGTATTATCGAAAGGAAGCGTTGTAACCTTAAACATTTCACCCGCACCTTCGGCGTCTGAGGACGTGATAATAGGCGTATGCAGGTATATAAATCCCCTTTCATTAAAAAACTGATGTACGGCAAACGCCAATGCGTGACGAAGGCGAAACACCGAACCAAACGTGCTGGTACGGAATCTCAGATGAGCTATTTCCCGCAGGAACTCCAGACTATGTTTTTTGGGTTGCAGCGGAAATCTTTCCGGATCGCATAATCCCAGTATTTCAATGCCGGTGGCTTTTAATTCAACAAGCTGCCCTTTCCCTAAAGATTCCACCAGCTTCCCGACAGCCCTGACGGAAGTACCGGTGGTAATCTTCCTTAGCAGATTTTCATCAAAGAGACCCAATTCAAGTACGATTTGCAGGTTTTCGTTGGAGGATCCGTCGTTTAGGGCGACAAACTGGTTATTACGAAGGGTTCTCACCCACCCCATGACTGTTATTTCGGGTGATCCGGCCGGCATCCTGAGCGCATCTTTGATTTTGGTACGTTTGTTAAACATTGATATTATAGGCTTGCGGTGAATAAAGACGGCAAAGATAATCCTTGAAATATTTTTTTAGATTTTCCGTTTTTATATTATCATTGCAGCGGAATCAGGCTGATTCGTTCTTATCCTTTGCTCGCAACCATCAGTTTTAGTCATTCCGCTCGTCTTTAATCAAAATACATTCACAAATTCTTTTCCTACAGGTCAGTTCTAACTGCTGTAATTCTCAAGCTTTACTATGTACGACATACTTCAATTAAACGACATGCTCGTTCCCGAACTGCTCGATATTGCTGAGCAGTTGAAAATCCCAAATGCAAAAAAAGCCGATAAACAGGAACTCATATATAAAATATTGGACAAGCAAGCCCTAACGCCCAGTGACAAAAACGATGGCTCGGATGGAGACGACAAACCTAAGCGTAAACGAATTGTAAAAACAACAACGGCCAATTCAAGCGAAGAAGCTTTTGTGGAAAGTGGCGACACGTCACCCAAGCTAAAAAAACTGGAACCCAAAAGAGACCTGAAGAAGAAAGAAGAAAAACCTATCGTTAAAAAACTGAAGAAGAAAGAGGACGAATTGCCAGTAGAAAC
>DASXKM010000447.1:0-4536 GCA_036496825.1 Puia sp.
GGATGTGAGCGGCAGCTCTTTGTTCGGAACCCAGAAGGGGCGGAAGAAGGACATGATCACAGAGATCTGCGCTGTCCTGGCTTTTTCTGCCGTAAATAATAATGATAAGGTCGGACTGGTTTTCTTCAGCGATAAAATTGAAAAATATATTCCGCCGAAAAAAAGCCGCGACCAGGTATTGCATATGGTACGCGATCTGCTGGTTACTGAACCGGCTCACCGGAAGACCAATATTTCACAGGCCCTGAAATTTCTCAACAACACCCTTCGTCAGAAAACCATTACATTTTTACTAAGCGATTTTCTCGACGAGAATTATGAAGAAGCACTTCGCGTAGCAGGAAAAAAACATGATCTGATTGGTATCAAAGTATATGATAAAATGGATATGGAACTGCCCGATGCCGGATTGATCGAAGTGGAAGATGCGGAAACGGGTGAAATGATCTGGGTAGACACTTCTGATTATGATCAACGGAATTTTTATCAGCAATCTTTTTTTAAAATGACGGAACTCAGTAAATCACTCTTTCTGAAAGCGGGCGCGGACCTCTTGCATATGCGTACGGATGAAGACTATGTAAAAATTCTGCAGAAGTTTTTTGTGAGTAGAAACCGACCCGCCTAGCCGATGGCCAAATCCCTCACCTATATCGTTTTGTTGCAGATCCTGCTTCTGGGAACCTTTCCGGTATGGGCACAGGAGAACCCGTCGGTAAAAGCAGCCGTCGATAAGAATCAAATACTGATTGGCCAGCCGATCCGTTTTACCATTGATGTGAAATCGCCCATGACGACGGGCAACCAGCTGCCGCAGTTTGATAGCATTCCGCATTTTGAAATCATTGAAAAAGCAAACCCTGATTCGACGATTTCAGCTGCAGGTGCCAGCTATCATCTCGAGTGGAAACTCACCAGCTTTGATTCAGGTACCCGTGTTATTCCGGCATTTTCGATTCTTGTTGCCAGGCAATTATACAAAACGGATTCACTGGCCATCGAAGTTTCCTATGGCAAAGTGGACACATCAAAGGACTATCATGACATAAAAGGCATTCGTGATCTGGAAAATCCGGATGTGAAATATATTCCCTGGATCGTAGGCGTATTAGCGGCTGTCTCGTTGTTCCTGTTTATATGGTTTATCCGCAAACCACCTTCGGTCATCGCTCAACGGTCAACGGTCAACGAAGAGATCTTCCGCACCACCCCGCTCGAAGACGCCATGGCAAATCTGGAGCTGCTAAAAAAGATGCTGAGAGAAGAACCTTCTTCGGTGAAAAAATATTATTCCGGGCTGCACGATACGCTGCGGATATTTCTGAACAGGCGACTGGGTCTTATGACCATGGAAAAAACCTCGGAGGAACTGATTCATGGACTCAGCAATCTGAATATGGACCGCGATGCGTTCTCCAGCCTGACGGCTGCTCTGCGTATGGGTGACTTTGTAAAATTTGCGAAATATATTCCCGGTCCTTATGAAAATGAGAATAATTGGGAAACGACGAAGCGGGCGATTGTCTTATTAAATGAAAACTCTCGTTAATTATTAATTATTAGATATTAATGATTAACGGATGGATAATGGAACACGAATTAATAGTTAATAATTAATACTTAATAATTAATCATTGCTTTACGACTGGCTCTCAAATATTCACTTTGCCAAACCCTGGTTTTTTGTCCTCTTCGCGGGGCTTCCGTTGTTGATATATTTTTATCTGCGGCCACCCGTTCGTTTACAGGGAACCCTGCTGGTATCCGGAGTGAAAGCATTCGGTCGTGGCAGGTCATGGAAAACCATGCTTCGTCACATTCTGTTTGTATTGCGAATGCTTTCCATCGCATGTATAATTATTGCTTTGGCCAGACCGCAAACAGGCAGCGAACAGCAACTCACTTCCGGAGAAGGAATTGATATTGTGTTTTGTCTTGATATCAGCGGATCCATGCTCGCGCAGGATTTCACGCCGAACCGGATGGAGGCGGCGAAAGAAGTGGCGTCCGAATTTATTGACCGCCGGCCGACGGATCGTATGGGTCTTGTTATTTTCGCCGGTGAAAGTTTTACGATGTGTCCACTGACGACTGATCACGCTGTTTTGAAGTCACAGTTATTTAATGTTCAAAGTGGTCTGCTTGAAGATGGCACGGCTATCGGCAGCGGTCTGGCTACCGGGGTGGAAAGGCTCCGTTCATCGGTTTCAAAAAGTAAGGTGATCATTCTGCTCACAGATGGCGAGGATAATGGGGGCCGGCTCGATCCAAATACCGCGAAAGAGATCGCCAAGTCATATCATGTGCGTGTGTATACGGTGGGTGTGGGTACTGAAGGATTCGCACCGGTTCCTGTTCAGACAAGCAGTGGTATCATCATGCAGCGGGAAAAAGTAAGTATTGACGAAAAACTGCTAACCCAGATTGCAAATGAAACCGGTGGAAAATATTTTCGCGCCACGGATAATGAAAGCCTGAGTGCGATCTATAAAGAAATTGATAAACTGGAAAAATCAAAATATCAGGTGAAGTCCTTCACCCATTATACAGAGAAATTTTTTCCTTTTATACTGGTAGCCGTCATGTGTCTGGTATTAGAATGGATATTGCGTTTCACCCTGTTAAGAAAATTTCCCTGATGCGTGCCAGAGTATACAAATCAACAGGCAGCTGGTACACGGTGAAGACAGAGGACGGAAATTTTTCCATGGCCCGTATCAAGGGCATCTTCAAAATTGACGGCATTACTTCCACCAATCCCATCGCTGTCGGCGACTGGGTAAATATTGAAGTGGAAACGGGCGGAGAGGAAGGAGGTATGATGATAACGGGTATTGATGAAAGAAATAATTATATCAACCGGCAGTCTCCTGCCAATAAACATCAGCATCATATCATCGCTTCCAACCTGGACCAGAGTCTGCTGTTGGCTACGCTGAAAGACCCGAAGACGTCGCAGGGTTTTATCGACCGGTTTCTCGTGGCGGGAGAAGCCTATCATATTCCATCAGTTATTATTTTTAATAAGGCAGATATCTACCGGAAAAAAGAGATGGATCTTTTTGAAGAAAGAAAAGAAATGTATGAGTCGGTTGGATATAAAGTATTATTCATGAGCCTGGCGAATAAAACCGGTTTAGAGGGAGTGGAGGAAATACTGAGCAATAAAACCAGTTTGCTGAGTGGTCATTCCGGCGTAGGAAAATCTTCTTTTATCAATGCGGTTGTGCCGGACATGGGACTCAAAACCCAGGATGTAAGTGGCTGGAGCGGGAAGGGAATTCATACCACCACGTTTGCCGAAATGTACGACCTGCCATTATTGAATGCCCATATTATTGATACGCCGGGCATCCGGGAATTCGGACTTGTGGATATTCCCAAACAGGAGCTCTCCCATTATTTTCCCGAAATGCGTTCCAGGCTAACGGATTGTCAGTTTAATAATTGTCTGCATATAAACGAACCGGGTTGTGCCATAAAAAAAGCCCTCAATGAGGGCAAGCTTTCGTTTAATCGTTATGTTAGTTATTGCATGATGCTCGAATCGATCGAAGAAAAAACTTATTAAGATGCCAGCCGGTTAGCCGTATGGATCATCAGTTTTCCTTCCAGAAAATGAGCGACTTCTACAACCGCATCATTATCTTTTCTTGGCGCTTCCCGGAATTTCCTGGGATAGATCGAAATGCCCGTATAGATATTATAATGCAGGGTAAGTACATGACCCTTGAAAGAAAAGTCCCACATCAGCGAATCGAAGTCGTCGGTTTTGTGGTTGAAATTTACATCGAGGTCGTCGGACAAAATATTGGCGACTTCATAAAATCGTTTAAGGCCGCAATCGTCGTCTATGACTGCTTCGGTACAACCGAAGTCGGTGCGTAATGTAAGGCTCATAGTGGTGGGATTTAGATGGTTAACGGAATACATTTTCATTTGGGTTTTTAGTAGAAACTTTGGATAGTTGTTAGTTATTAATTCTTAGTTATCAGGCTTTGAATTTGGGTGCTTTGGGAACTTTTTCCCCGCTCAATATCCTTTCTGCCCCGACATTTTTTCCATTCGAAGGACAACCATACTGTGCTTTACAGGAAATCAACATGCCGAATAAAATGCACAGCATCGTTAAATAAAGAAGGTTCTTACTTGGTTTCATTTGGATACGCTTTAACAATTTAAACCTACAAAAAAGAGCCCGGAATTGCAATGAACTTGGCCGAAACTCGATGAATCGCGGGATATCTTCGATAAATGGACGGTTATTCTGCCTTGCAGGTCTCCGCTGCTTAAAAATGCGGAATTCGGGGAAGGAAGAGTAACCGCATGCAGCCTCAGGAAATCATTTTTCGGGTCGAAGTTATAACGGTGCTTAGGTACCAGATATTTTCCCTTAGGTGGCATTTTATTAGGCTTAGAGCTTAAAGCCTAAGGCCTAAGGCCTTCAACCTTGAGCCTTGAGCCTTACGCCTTACGCCCTGAGCCTTACGCCTTACGCCTTACGCCTACCTGAACCAATCTGCATACTGAATATAA
>DASXKM010000448.1:0-4058 GCA_036496825.1 Puia sp.
CATTCGCCACATTACTTCAGTTCTGCATTTTTCGCAAGTGCCTCAGGATTCTTAAGAAATGCATCTCTGCATTCGTCTGAGCAAAACCCGTAAACTTTTCCTTTGTAGTGAACGGTATCTCCGATACCGGCCGTAACGGGCATACCGCAATTTGGATCCTTTTTATTATCTACCATGGCCGCTGTAAATGTTGGTTTGCTGCTGTCTGTCTTTGCTACCATCGCATCCGTACCGGTAGTCACATCATCATTTTCTACACTTTTTGGATTTTGATGACAGGCGGCGAAAACGAGGCACAGAATGAGTAAATAACGCATCTGGAGAATATTTTTGAATCGGGTATAACCACAAAAATAAGCCAATACGGGCTAATTGTTTATACAACTCTTTTTTCTCATTTATGATCATTTCAAAGCGTATTTTTTTTGATTATATTCACTAATAGGAATTTCTGTCATTTTGAAACCTGCAAATGGGAAAGCGAACGTTGGGTTTTCTTATTTTGTTTTTTTGCTGCCAGTATACATTTTCGCAGGTCATTTTCAAAGGCCATGTATTCAGTGAAGAAAACACAAAGCCTTTGTCTTCTGTTTCAGTTTATTTGAATAATACATCTGTTGGAACAGTTACAAATGACGAAGGTTTGTTTATTCTCAGAGGCCTGCCACAGGGAAAATTTAATTTAGTAGCAACCTGCGTAGGTTTTGAAACCTACACCGCACTTTTGGATTTGCGGGATCTGCCAAAAGACTTTCAAATCATCATGAAGGCCAAAGCAGATGAACTGCAGGGTTTTTCCGTACTTCCCAGTGATCCCAATGGCTGGGAGAAATATGGAAAGTATTTCACATTATTACTCATCGGCACGACACCCAATTCAAACAATACCAAACTGATGAATCCTGAAGTTGTCAAATTCAGGTTAAATGAAGGCAATGTTTTAACGGCTTTTGCAAAGGACCCACTCCGGATCACAAACTACACGCTGGGATACGAAATAGAGTATAAGCTGGAAGAATTTGAAGTGGACCTGAACACCGCGCTGGTGAATTATTCTGGTTATGCATTTTATAAAGACATGGGTCAGAAACATCCAAACAGAATGCGCAGGTATGCTGATGCCCGGTTTGAAACATACAGGGGCTCATTGCTCCATTTCATGAGATCCTTTTACGCGAACGACCTCGAAGTACAGGGATTCGAAATGCGCAGCCTCGCCATGATTTCCAATCCGGAAAAAGACAGGGCAAAAGAAATGTCTAAAAAATATGGGAAGAAGCCAATTACTTCTGAACTGGATGCCACCATTGGTTATGAAGTTACAACGGATGGAGGGATGAATCATTTAAGGACAACAACACATACGGTGGATTCTACAGATTTTTTTAAAAAGATGCTTAAACAACCGGATTCACTGGTCAGTCATCGGTTGATTTTATCAGACAGTGTTGGTTTCGCGGTTGACAGTACCATTGCTGGTTTTTATTATCCTGACTCCATGGAGGTTTCCTATAAATATAAAATCGTACCTCCCAGATACAGGGCCTTATCAAAAAAAACCAAACACGAGACTATTCCTGTTTCTGAATTTGTATTCGCAAATAAAGCACCAGTTTATATTGTCCGGAACGGGTTTTATTATAAACCCTATGATCTCAAGATAACAGGATATTGGGCCTGGGTAGAAAATGTGTCGACGTGGCTGCCTTACGACTATTACCCTGGGAAAAACTGAGCATAAAAGTGTAGGAGTATAGGAGTATAGGAGTATAGGAGTATAGGAGTTAATTGTTTTATGCACTCTTATACTCTTATACTCCTACACTCTTATACTTTCCCTTCGCCGCTTCCCAGCCAATAATTGCTGACTTCCGGTCAATGCCCCAATGATAGCCACCCAAATTACCGGATGAAGTAATTACCCGGTGACAGGGAATTACAAATGCAATGGGATTATTTCCGATGGCGGTGCCGACAGCACGGGAAGCTTTGGGTTCGCCGATTTCATGGGCAATTTCGAGATAGGATTTCAATGAGCCCATCGGAATCTGCAAAAGCGCATTCCATACCTTAATCTGAAAAGGCGTTCCCTTTAAATGCAATTTTATTTTATCGAGATCACTCCAGTCCTCGCGAAACATCTTTAGCGCCTGTTGCTGATGTAAATCCGTTTTCTGTTCCAGCACGGCAGCGGGGAAACGATTTGTCAGATCGCCAAGGCCCGTGTCATCCTGAACAAAGGAGATATGGCAGATACCTTTTTCGGTGGAAGCGATCAGTATATTGCCGAAGACAGTTTCAGCGTGACTATAATATATGTGCAGATTCTTTCCCCCCTGCTGATATTCACCCGGCGTCATGCCTTCTATCCGTATAAATAGATCATGCAAACGGCTGGTGCCCGATAATCCGGTCTCAAAACTAACAGTGGCGAGCGTTTTTTCCTGCTGTAACAACTGTTTGGCATATTCAATACTGGTAAACTGGAGAAATTTTTTAGGACTCACACCGGCCCATTCCTTAAACAAACGCTGGAAATGAAACGGACTCAGGTGAATCTGGCGGGCGATTTCATCTAAATCGGGCTGATCGCGAAAATTTTCACGGATGAAACGGATGGCCTGTTCTATGCGCTGATAATCCTGCATGACACAAAATTAGACCCATGAATTAAACAAGACAACCCGAAAATTGCTATTTATGGAGTTTTTGTGGCATATGCAGGCTTGATCAGGTATGGGGAATCTATGCCTTGATCCGGGCCAAAAATCGAGAATCAGAACCCCGGCATTTAATACTAATAACTAACAACTAATAACTAATAATTAAAATCAGTCTCTACGCGTAACATCTTTAAAGTCCTTGGAAATATTCGCATTCATATAGCCGGTTGTGTCCGTAAGTATACTGTCTCTTTTTTCTTTCATATTCACCTTAAAATTGCAGATATAATCCAGTTTGTCTTCAAAAAATGTTACTTCCAGAACATTGAATTTTACCCGGCTGGTATCAATCTTCGGTTGATGGTTTAAATACAGATCCATGGCCGTTTTCAGATTGTCTTCTGTTTGTTTTCTGCTGTCCTTTTTTATGCAGGAAACGAAACAAATACAACCCAGCAGGGCAATTGTGATGACAGCCGGTTTCAATTTCATGCGCACAAAATAAATAAAAAGACCAAAGTAGCCATCAATTTTTGGAAGCGCGGATTAAGAATATGTTCATTGAACACATAAGGCATAAATCTGACAACCATTTGAGGATCATTGATAATAACACACAATTAAAAGTTAAAAAAATATTAGGTCAGCATTAAATAAATCATAAATTTGGTTGTAATTAACATCGTTAAACCAAAAGACGAATTGCTTATGCCAACAAAATTTAAACTCCTAGCGGGGCTGAACACCGCGTTACTTCTTTTCCTCAGCGTAAGTCTTTTTGCTCAAACAACAGTTACAGGACGTGTTTTAGGAAACACCGACAAGCAACCAATTGTTGGAGCAACAGTACAGGTAAAGGGTGGCAAATCAGCGACTTTGACAGGGTCGGATGGATCATTCAGTATCACATCCTCTCAGAAAGTGAGTGCGTTAATCATCACCATCGTCGGATATGAACCGCTAACCGTTGCGGTTAAAGGGGATGCTGTGGGAGATGTATTTCTCTCGACGTCGGCTACATCTCTGAACGACGTGGTTGTAACAGGGTACACCACCCAGAAGAAAAAAGATCTGACGGGAGCGGTGGACGTTGTGAATGTTAAAGACATGAAAGCCATACAGGCAGGAAGTCCCGAGCAGATGTTGCAAGGACAGGCCTCCGGTGTTACGGTTATTACTTCGGGTGCACCCGGTGGACCAACCAATGTGTTCATCCGCGGGGTAACATCTTTTGGTAATACCGATCCTCTTTATATCATTGATGGCGTTCAATTACCTTATCATGACATCAATGCGCAGGATATCGAATCTGTGCAGGTTTTGAAAGATGCTTCTGCGTCCATCTTTGGTGTACGCGGTTCAAATGGTGTGGTTATCATCACAACCAAAAGAGGT
>DASXKM010000449.1:0-3450 GCA_036496825.1 Puia sp.
GCCATTCAAAAAAAAAGCCCCCCTCCCCCTTTTTTAAACAAAAAATGCAGACCCAGTCTTTTATAATTCCCTTTTTTGGCCAACCCATTTTCTCCTTCCGGTAAAATTCAGTCACCCTCTTCTCTAAGGAGTTTTTCCGAACACGCTGAAATGGCTACCGGAAAGGCACGTCGACCGGTTATCGTTTAGGCTTAAATTGTGAATAAACCCACCAGCATGAGTATCTATAAAATGGCTGCCAGTAAACGGATTGCCCTTGTCGCACACGATAATAAAAAGAAAGAACTCATAGAATGGGCCACTTATAATAAATCTGTTTTGTCCATGCATCGTCTGTTTGCTACCGGAACTACTGGGAAATTGCTGGAAAAAGCGATTGGCATATCTATCACAAAGTTTATGAGTGGCCCTTTAGGCGGTGACCAGCAAATTGGAGCCCGTATAGCGGAAAGAAAAATTGACGTGCTGATATTTTTCTGGGATCCAATGGAAGCTCAGCCCCATGATCCGGATATTAAAGCTCTGCTCCGTCTCGGAGTTGTCTGGAATATTCCTTTTGCATGCGACCGGTCAACAGCAGATTTTCTTTTGACCTCTCCACTTATGCATCAGGATTATGATGTGATTCAACCGGATTATTCGCTCTATCTGAAAAGACCCGACAGATAGCCCATTCTTATTATCTTTAATTCAATCAATCATTGGAAGTCTACAACCTTTTCATGTGAAAAAAGTACTGAAAGTCAGTATTCGGATTCTGGCCGTATTGCTTGCTATTGTTTTACTGGCTTTTATAGGAGGATGGATTTATCTGAAACAGCACAAAAAGGAAGTCATTTCCTTTATTGAATCTGAAGCGAAAAAAGGGCTTAACGGAGGAACACTCCATATCGGAGATGTCAGTATTGGATTCAAACATACTTTTCCAAGAATTGCGTTCACGATCGATTCACTTACGCTTAGGGACAGTTTGTGGTTTCAACATCATCACGACCTGATTTCCGCTTCCAGGGTATATGCAACACTTGATTTTTTCAAACTCATTATCGGAAAAATAAATATTGGCCGTGTGCAATTGGAAAATCCGCATATTTATATATACACCGATACTAACCACTACACTAACACGTCCGTCTTCAAAAAGAATAATCCGCCAAAGAAAGATGCACCCAAAAATCTGGATTATCCCATCCTGGAAATGAACGACGGAAGCCTGGCCATTGATAAAAAAGATGCAAATAAATTCTTTGGTTACGACATTAGTTACCTGGAATGCATCATACACGGAAATCCGGAGAACGAAGCACTCAAAATAGACGTCGATCTGGATTGCAAAGTACAGCGAATGACATTCAATCCTGAAAAGGGTCCTTATCTTAAAGACAAAACGGTGACCGGAGAATTTCAGATTGAATTCAACAAAGATTCCAAGATCCTTCAATTCGAAAAAATCAAACTGGCCGTCGACAAACAACCATTTGTTTTTACGGGTAAATTTTATCTCGCAGACGTGCCAACGCCATTTATATTGTCCTGGGAAACGAATAATCTGCCGTTCCGGAAAGCCGCTTCCTTTCTGGCAAATAATATCCGGCTCAAACTGGACTCATATGATATTTCTGAATCCATTACCCATTTAACCGGTTCACTGGATAATTCCGAACCGGAATACAAAACACCACTTATTCATCTCCGTCTCACCGTGAATAATAAAATGATAAACACGCCGGTTGTAAATATTAATAATGCATCCTTTACCGCGACTTTTAATAATGAGGAGATTAAGGGAAAGGGTCACGAGGACTCTAATACGGTGATGCATTTTACGGCACTCAAAGCCGATTTTGAAAAAATAGATTTTGATTGCGATTCAGTAGTCATTCGCGACCTCATACATCCAAGGATGAATATTCATATTGTCTCCAATTTTCAATTGCAGAATATAAACAATCTGCTGGATGAAAACACACTTGCATTTACAAAAGGATTCGGGAATATAAATATGAGTTATAGTGGTTCGCTCGAAAAAATCTATGATAGTTTACGATCCATAACCGGTACGTTCAGGATGGACTCTGCCGGTCTTGAATATATTCCCAGGAATTTGCAGTTTGTCAATGGCCGGGGTGACATACGTTTTCAAAATAAAGATATTTATATCGATCATCTGAGTCTGAATTCCGGCAACTCTGATCTGCTGATGAATGGCAAGATAAAATCTGTATTTTATCTGATCAATCAGAAAAATAATAAACTATCCATTGACTGGAGCATTCGCTCAAACAAACTGAACCTGAACGATTTCATTTCCTACCTGAAACCGGTTAAGATTAAAACGGTTTCAAAGAAAAAGAAATCTTCACTTGCCCAGACCCTGACACAATTCACTGCGTTACTGGAATCTGCTAGTTTCAATCTTGACCTGGGGGCCAGACAACTGATATATAAAAAATTCAGCGCAGACAACCTGGTGGCAAATATGGAAATGGATGACAATGCCATCAATCTGAAAAAAATAACACTGCAACATACCGGAGGCAGTATTTCTGTTAAGGGTCTTCTTCGGAATCTTCCTGCATCCAATCCCTTTTCTTTCAAAGCACAATTGGCAAATGTGAATGTGAGCAGGATTTTTTATGCGTTTAATAGCTTCGGATTGAAATCTCCCACTGATAAAAATATTGCTGGTACACTAACGGCTGATGTTACCATGCAGGGTGGTCTTACTACCAAAGCCCAGGTCATTCCCGGTGAATTGAAAGGTTTTGTGAAATTTAATCTGCATAATGGACAGCTAATCAATTTTGAACCGGTACAAAAGATACAGCAGACCGTTTTCAAAAGCCGGAATTTTTCTGATATTCAATTTGCCGATCTGCATGATTTACTTGAAATAAACGGAGATGATATTACCATCAACCGGATGGAAATCCGATCTTCAGTCATTACCATGTTCGTCGAAGGAAAATACAACACGAAAACAGGGCCTGATCTGAGCATTCAGGTCCCCCTCAGCAATTTGAAAGCAAACAAAGATTCGGTTCTCGTTAACAAAGGCATTTTTAGTAAGACCGGTCCGAGTGCAAGACTGCGTGCACAAAATGGGGAAGACGGGAAAATCAAAATAAGCTGGGATCCCTTTAACAAGGCTGGCAAACAGATGAAGAAAAAGAAATAAGCGGACAGGTGTTTCGACAATAAATTACCGGTAAACAGTTTGTTCCCAAACGATCTACAGAACTTCATTTTATGTATCGTGTGATCAGTTCAGCCATAGAAATTTTCTTTCAAAAACCTTAACTTACAGGTTCTCAAAACGAAAAAAAAATGGAGTTTAAAGTCCATTCACCATACACACCTGCGGGCGATCAGCCGGAAGCGATTCATCAATTGACGAAGGGTATTTTTGAAGGAGAAAAATATCAGACACTATTGGGAGTGACCGGCTCA
>DASXKM010000450.1:0-2371 GCA_036496825.1 Puia sp.
TTGAACAGTTATTTTCAAACACGGATCTTAAATCATCCCGATTCCTGTTCAATCCGAATAGCTTATTTTTAACGAAATGGGGATATAAAATAAAATGAAGTGAACTACCTGGCACATGCTTATTTGTCTTTTGGTGATCCGGATATACTGGCGGGTAATATGATCAGCGATTTTGTCAAAGGCAGGAAAAAATTTGAATACACCGACAGGATCCAATTGGGAATTACGCTGCACCGGAAGATTGATGAATATACCGATTCACATCCGGCCACGCGTCAGGCTAAAGAATTTCTAAAAAAAACGGCCGGTCCTTATGCAGGTGCCTTTGTGGATATCGTATATGATCATTTCCTGGCAAACGATCCATATGAATTCGGGGAAGGTGCACTGGCCATTTTTGCCCGGAATACATACATACAGTTAGAACCCTTTCAGAATGATTTTCCCGAAAAATTTCGACGGTTCTTTTATTATATGCGGTCGCAAAACTGGCTGTTACATTACATGTCCACCGAAGGTATTCATAACAGTTTCAAGGGCCTTTGTCATCGGGCAAAATATATAAATGACGCGGAACCGGTTTTTGATGCCTTCCGGGTCCATTACGAAGAGTTAAAAATGGCCTATGAATTTTTCTTTCCTCATGTAAAAACCTTTGCATATCACGAACTGCTCTACCTTCGCGGCAATTAATATCAATTCCCGGATTAATTTTATAGTTATGAAAATTAGGAATCCCTTCGTACTGGTTGTTTTGCTCCTGACCGTATCGGTTTTCGGTTATGCACAGTCCGCCGTGCCTCCATTGGACAAATCACCGATGGACATGTGTTATTATCCGGTTGATTACCCTGTGCTAAAGATTCAACATAAAATGGATGCCCCACTGATTGCAAGAGTTATTTATGGCCGGCCCCAGAAAAACAACCGCAGTATTTTCGGGGATCTGGTACCTTATGATATGATCTGGCGAATGGGTGCCAACGAAGCAACAGAAATCGAATTTTTCCGCGATACAAAAATAGACGGTAAAAAACTTCCAAAGGGAAGGTATACCCTGTATGCTGTCCCTTCTGCCGATACCTGGATTATTGTCCTGAACAAGGAAACGGACACCTGGGGTGCGTTTGGATATGATCAGAAAAAAGATGTCATGAGAACAGCGGTTAAGGTTATTACCAGACCGGATATGATTGATGTGTTCACGATTTGTTTCGAAGGAAAGGAAAAAAACAAAACCAGCCTGATCATCGCATGGGACAACAAAGAAGTACATCTTCCCATCAGTTGGTAAAGCATCAAAAAAAACTTTTATGAAATTTGCAACGCGCGTGATTCATGCAGGCATGGAACCGGATCCTTCTACGGGTGCAATCATCCCGCCGATTTATCAGACATCAACATTTGTACAGGCGGCCCCCGGAGAAAATAAGGGATACGAATATGCGCGCTCCGCAAATCCGACAAGGAAAGCGCTGGAAACTGCGTTGGCATCGATTGAAAATGCCCGGTTCGCCCTTTCATTCAGCAGTGGTGTCGCTGCTTCCGATGCTGTAATCCGGCTTCTGCTGCCAGGTGATGAAGTGATAGCTGCCAATGATATGTATGGAGGAACCTTTCGGCTTTTTTCAAAAATATTTGAGAAAACAGGAATTCATTTTCACTATGTGAATATGCAGGATCCCGAAAATATCCGATCGCTCATAAATGTGAAAACAAAATTAATCTGGGCAGAAACGCCAACCAATCCATTAATGAATATTGTAGATCTGGCAGCAGTGGCAATGCTCGCAAAAGAAAAAAATATTTTATTCTGCGTAGATAATACATTCGCATCCCCATATTTGCAGAATCCCCTCGATCTCGGAGCCGCTATCGTTATTCATTCAGCCACCAAATATCTCGGCGGTCATAGTGATGTTATTCATGGATGTCTCATGATGAATGATGCCACATTGCGTGAACAATTATATTTTATTCAGAAATCCTGCGGAGCAGTACCTGGCCCACAAGACTGCTTTCTCGTGCTCAGGGGAATAAAAACGCTGGAACTGCGCATGATCAGGCATTGTGAGAACGGGATTAAAATTGCTCACTGGCTTCGCAGGAATAAAAAAATTGATAAAGTGTACTGGTGTGGCTTTACCGATCATCCGGGTTATGCCATTGCCAGCAAACAAATGAGGGGATTCGGCGGCATGATCAGTTTTGAATTAAAAAATGATTCAGTAGAAGAAACCAAACGTGTTTTGTCTTCCACCCGGTTATTTTCACTTGCTGAAAGCCTCGGTGGTGTTGAATCCCTGATCAGTCATCCATCCAGCATGACGCACGCATCCATTCCCCGGGAGGAAAGAATAAAAAACGGTCT
>DASXKM010000451.1:0-3584 GCA_036496825.1 Puia sp.
AATCAAACGATCAAAAATAACTACTTCTTACAGGTTTGCCTTTTTACATTCTTTCTGAGTACAGGCAATGTATTGGCGCAAAATAAAAGTCAGAAAATATATTTTAGTGGCTTTGAATGGATAGTGCGCAATTCAACAGACAAACAGGGACCCGGACCAAATTACTTTAGCTCATCCGTTGTGCGTGTCGATGCAAACGGCTGGCTTCATTTAACTATCAGGCAGGATTCGTTGAGTGGACAATGGATTTGTCCGGAGATTACATCAGAAAAAAAATTTGGTTACGGTGACTATTGTTTTGTTGTAGAGGGAGCGATCGATCAATATGATAAAAACATCGTACTTGGATAATTTAATTATTCCGGGAACGATGGTTACGATGAAATGGATATTGAAATCGCGCGCTGGGGAAATGACCGGTATCCCAATTTGAATTATACCATCTGGCCGGCAAGCGGTGATTCCGCAAAACATGTATCATCAACAAAAGAATTCCTACTCACCTCGGGACTGAGCACACATTGCATTAGGAGAAAAACGGACACTGTTACTTGTGAAAGTTTCAACGGGCTAAAACCAGATGACAAAAATTTAATTTATGCTTCCACATTTACCGGGCCATCGGCTTCTATTAGCAGGCTTGAAATGCCCGTTCATATCAATTTCTGGTTATTTGAGGGTAAACCTCCATCTAATCAAAAATCCGTAGAAGTTGTAATCCGGCGTTTTACTTTTAATATGATCCCTTAAAAACATATCATAAGGTATCATTGGCACATCCCGCGCCAGGATTACTGCCATTCCGGTTTAATCCTTCGTATCGCTCCACACGGCTTCGCATTTGAAACTAATCTGCAGGATCTGGCCGCCGCCGATTGCAGGAGGGCCGAATCCCCAATTGGAAACATATAATTTTCCGTCAGGGCCTAAGGTCATCGCTGTGGGAAGATTAAGTCCTGATGTAATTACCTGTCTTGTTCCCGAAGGGTCAACTCTTACGATATCTCCTGTTCCTGCAGTAGGGAAGGGATTGCCGGTAAAATTTTCAAGCACATACAATGCCCCGAAACCATCGAAAGTGATGCCCAATATGGCACTAAACCCGCTGGCATAAACGCTGAATTTTCCGTCAGGGGTGAGCTTGTAAACATTTGCTGAGCCACTCACCAGCGGAAATGTGGTAAGCGTTCCAAAATAAAGATTACCCTGATGATATACAATGGATGTTGGCCCAATCCAATGCCCATGTCCGGGATATGTTGCTGAAATGTCTGCCAGGCGATGGATTTCCCCTGAAGTATTTACGCGGTCAACTTCCTGGTGATTTGATCCGGTTACGAATAAATTGTCCCCGGCACTCACCATTCCATACCAGGTTCCATCCGGATCAAAATCACTGGAATCAACATTTGCCACCGGATGACTGACTACATATGAACTCAGGTCGGCAGCCATCGTCCATGATCTGTCAGGATTTATCCTGACTACACCATTGGGAATCGTCGGAACTCCATGTGCACAGCCGGCGCCTGTTAGTAAAGCATAAAGTGTTTTGCCTACAAATGCGACATCTGCAACGCCACTCACCAGGCTTCCCTGGGTTACGGCCGATTGACTTGAAGGCAGATTTTCAACCCAGGTTGTCCGGACACCTGACCCGTCAATGCTGGAAATTCTCCCACCGTCTACACTTCCGGTAACGGGTCCCACGGGCGGAGCTACCTGCATACATGTTGTAGATAAGTTGGATCCTCCGATACCTCCTTCCGCAACATACAAGTTGCCATCAGGTCCGAATTTCAGACCTCTCGGATTATTCAGTCCGGTGGCAAAAACTTTTGTCGTTGTAACGATCTGACTCTTGCCGATGCATTCAGGTGGAAATGCATTTTTTTTGCATGCCTGAAACAAGAACACAGGTGCAGCTATCACGATGCTTAGGAGTAAATATTTTGTTTTCATTTAAAATAGTTTAATCATCTAAACTAGTTATTGGTGTAAACGTTTTTTTGTTATTTCTCCGAAAGGCCCTGTTATGGTGATACTTTTCACAGATCAACTACGGTTTGCAGATTTCCGGTTACGAATGACGTCTGTCCCTAAACAGGATGCAACGGTTGAAAAACTTGCATTATACTTCCGTCGCTATCTATCTTTATCATAAATTTTCTTTCTGACTATTCAGCAATTCATATTTTCTCCCGGGCGAAAACACCGCATCGTAAAGCATCTTTGCTTTTGGGGGATGTATTATGTTTATACCGTTTTAAACAGCCTGCCAAACCTGGAGATCGATTCATTCACCAACAGTTGGGTTTACAGGAATGCATTGAATGAAAGTATCCGGTTTCTGCCACTTTATCTTTTCTCCGTTTATTATTCTCTTTACGTGATTTTACCTCAATATAACAGGAAACAAAATTTCCTTTTACTGATGTTCAATGTTCTTTTTGTCGTCATCATTTCATTCGTTGCGGGTCATTTTATGGCGGAAAGCTTTTTAAAAAGCAGTGGCGGACCCTGGACCCAGGGAGATGTAGTATCTCTCATACTCAGAAAATGTTTCAGGGAACTGGTCATCGTTACCGGAACAGCTGTTATCATAAAAATGATTTTAGCGTATTCTTTAAGGCAACAGGAAAATGAAACGCTCATTAAAAAAAATTTAATGAACAAGCTTCAACTACTCAAGGTCCAGATGCATCCGCACATTCTGTTTGAATGCCTGAACCATATCTCTGATGACCTGGATGCGGGCGTGAAGGACGCTCCGGAAATGATTTTAAAATTATCGAATCTGCTGAGTTATCTGCTCTATGAAGGACAGGGCAGCCGGGTAACGCTTGATAAAGAGGTGAAAATGATCCAGGATTACATAGATCTTAAGAAATTGGAGTATAAACAAAAATTAGATGTACACTGGGAAATTAACGGAAAAACGACGACTCATTATGTGACGCCCGGCCTGTTTCTTCCTTTGTTGGAAATCGGGCTTATATCATGCGAAATGCTCGAAGAGCCGCCGCTTTTGTTGTCGCTGGAATTAACGGCGTCTTCATCCGGAGTTTACTTTTATTTAAGAAATAACGTTCCGGGAAATAAAATTATTCATATGTCTTTTGTTCGGTCGACCATGGATAATATTCAAAAGAGATTGCAGAGTTTGTATTTACACAAACATACACTGGAAGTTTATTCAGGAGAAGATGATTTTCATATCAGGCTGCAAATAGATCAGCATAACGATTTGAATACTGAAAACAGGGATATTCAAAATGACGAAAAGATGATATATGAGTCTGCATGAGTTTATATTTTCTGACCGGCAGAAAAAACGTATTGGAAGACATGCGGTATTATGGATTTTATGCTATGCCTACCTTGTCATCTGTAATCCTCCTTATGCAGCCGGCGGTCAGGATGAATTAAAGATGACTGCTGTCACTTTCTATCAGATCGCGTCCCTGAGAGGGCTTTTTTCTTTGCTGGGCCAGATGGTGTTTTGTTATCCGCTGCTTTATATTCTGATGCCCGTTTATTTCTGGAAAAAGAAATATATACAATTTATTTCCCTGCTTTTACTT
>DASXKM010000452.1:0-3364 GCA_036496825.1 Puia sp.
GGATCTGGTAATGCAGAAATCAAACGTTCAGGAAATTCAACCGGCGGAAATTCATAAGGATATCGATCCAAATCAAATATCTGCTGTGGCGGGCGGTCATGCCACGGCTGTTTTGATTGCATCGACGGGTACACAGGAATCTGTAAAATATCAGCATGCACTGCTAAACGAAAACGAGTACCAGACGGATAACGCCATCAGTGTCATTTCACTGAATGATAAGAATAAAAGCATCACGGGATTTTTTAAAAAATTAACCAGGCAGACAGCAACAGATGCAAACGCAAATGCAAGAAAAGTACGTGTAAGTGTTTTTCAATTCAGTTATTAAAAAAATAGGAATTACAATGAAGAAAGTTTTTACCATCCTGGCCATACTATGTATTGCTGTGAAAGGATTCAGCCAGCAGGACTCCTCGACATCAAAAAAAGAAAATCACTGGAAGAAATGGGAACAGATGCACAAAGAAGAGATGGAGAAATGGAATAAAATGGATAGCACCGAGTGGCACGGGAAATACCCGCCATGGCCCATGCCGCATCATTGGGGAAATAATCACGTGAAACCGGCCAACCTGAGCACGAACTGGCTGATCATTGATCTGGGATTCACGAATTATAATGATAATACAAATTACGCGGGTACTACTGCCCAGTCATTCGCACCGGGAAGTAATTCCAACTGGTTCAACCTGAAAAACAATAAATCAGTTGACGTCAATATCTGGCTGTTCATGCAACGCCTGAATATGGTAAAGCATGTGGTGAATCTGAAATACGGACTGGGCATAGAATTGAATAACTATCGTTATCAGGACAATATCAAATACACAACGAATCCTTTAACACAGGCAACGGTTGTGATACAGGATACCACTTCATACAGTAAGAATAAACTGGCAGCTGACTATGTTACGGTTCCAGTTATGATCAACTTTAATTTTACACCCAATCTGAGAGAAGGCTTTGGAATCTCGGTTGGTATCAGCGCGGGCTATCTGTATTCATCCCGTCAGAAAACGATCAGTGGCGTATATGGAAAACACAAAACCTTTGATGATTTTGATTTGAATCCGTGGAAACTTTCATGGATCGCGGAAGCACAATTGGGTCCGGTCATTTTGTATGGATCGCTGGCAACAAAGAGCATGTTCAATAGCCAGGGACTGGATCAGACGCCATACACGTTCGGGATCCGGTTGAGTAAATGGTGATGATAGGCCTAAAGCCCAAAGCCCAAAGCCTAAAGCAATTTTTCTTTTACAAATTTGGAATTTGTAGTTCGCGTTTTTTACAACTCCTGTTTGTGAAAAATGTAATTGCAAAAAAGTTTTCGTTTCAAAATCAAGAGTTCCCAAAGAGCTCTTTTTTTATTTTTGTTAACAATATTTTAAAAAGTTTTGGGCTTTAGGCTTTGGGCTTTAGGCGTTATAACTTAGACACTTAGCCTTATTCCCCTCAGGGGAAAAATACCATATCTGGAACAAAAACATAAAATTATCAACAGGGAAAATAATTCAATTGCAAACCGCGTTGGAAAAATAAAGACAGAGATATGAACTTTCAAAAAACGCTGTTGGCAGGAATGACCGCCGTGAGTTTACTCGGTTTTCGTGAAACAGATAACAGAACTTCATACAAACGTTTTTTTCACAGGGAAATCGGAGGTCAGGTTCATGTCGTGATCATTAAGACTACTTATGAATTGAAAGTCTATGACCAGGACGGCTGGTTCGGAACCTACCCTGTAGTATTTGGTAGTAAATCCCTGGGGGATAAAATGATGGAGGGTGATCGCAAAACACCGGAGGGCACTTATCATATTGCTTCTAAACGACCGCACGAGAAATGGGATAAGATGATGCTGATCGATTTTCCGCTAAAGTCTGATTTGGATAAATTCAATAAGAGAAAAGCGAATGGTCTTATCCCGAAAAATGCGAAGCTGGGGGGTGGTATCGCCATTCACGGCACATGGCCACATGATGATATGGCCGTTGATTTATTCCAGAACTGGACCAATGGTTGTATCGCACTGAAGAATGAAGATGTGGATGAGCTATATGATATGCTCCCTGTGGGAACAACTGTTACGATCATAAAAGAGGATAAAAATCATGAATACGATGATAATTAAGCCGAATCCAAGGGTAAGGCTCAGGGCTCGAAGCTTCACGCCAAACGCAAAATTTCATATTTACAAATTGTCATTTGCAAATTCAATTTTGAATTCTTAAATTTTATACACTTTACACATTCACCACACTTAAAAGCTGTCAGGCGTTCAGCTGATATCCTTTTATTATCTCCGAAACAACCGACGGATCCGTCAGTGTCGAAATATCTCCGAGATTTTCCACTTCTCCCTCAGCTATTTTCCGCAGAATGCGCCGCATGATTTTTCCGCTTCGTGTTTTCGGCAATCCGGAAACAAACTGTATGGTATCCGGCTTCGCGATGGCTCCGATTGCCTCGTTTACCATTTTTATAATACCGGATTTGTCTTCAGCCGAAACCCTGTGTTGCCCGTTCATTGTAACGTATGCATAAATTCCCTGACCCTTGATATCGTGCGGGAAACCCACCACAGCGCTTTCCACCACATCCTGATACATATTGATGGCGTTTTCAACTTCAGCTGTTCCGATCCGGTGACCGCTTACATTCAGTACATCATCCACCCGTCCGGTAATACGATAATTGCCTTCCGCATCCCGAAATGCGCCGTCGCCCGTGAAATATAAATTCGGATACGCTGCAAAATAATTCAGCCGGCATCTTTCATGATCGCCATAGGTTGTCCTGATAATGGAGGGCCATGGAAAACGGATACATAAATTGCCGGCCACCGGTTCGCCTTTTGCACCCGCATGAAATACGCCATCCTTACCCGCATCCGAACCCGGTACCGGAACACCTTTCTCATCCACCAGTAAAGGAATGATGCCTGGCAACGGGAGGGTGGCATAGGAAGGTTTTCCTTTGCTGATTCCCGCAAGATTTGAAATCATAATACCGGCCGTTTCCGTCTGCCACCAGGTATCAACAATCGGACAGCGATTTTTTCCGATATTGTCATCGTACCAGTGCCAGGCTTCTTCATTAATGGGTTCTCCAACGGTGCCCAGCACACGAAGGGAAGCCAGACTTTTATTTTTCACGGGGCCGGTTCCCGCTCCCATCAGACTGCGGATGGCCGTGGGTGCGGTATAAAAAATATTAACCTTGTATTTATCAACGATTTCCCAGAATCTGCCTGCATCCGGATAACTGGGAATGCCTTCGAACATGACAGTAGTTGCGCCGGCACTGAGTGGTCCGTATATCGTGTAGCTATGTCCCGTGATCCATCCCACGTCCGCCG